>CAZCRJ010000009.1:0-17261 GCA_964501015.1 uncultured Roseivirgaceae bacterium
AGTCTACCTTTGCCCGGCAAATAATAGATCGTAATTTATTTGCCATGCTTCACAATACCTCCAAATTTCTTTTTGAAGCCCTGACCTACGATGATGTACTGTTAGTACCCGCGTATTCGTCTGTCCTTCCCCGTGACACCAACATTTCCACTACACTTACCCGAAACATCAAGCTAAACATTCCTATTGTTTCAGCGGCCATGGATACAGTGACGGAGGCAGAACTGGCCATCAGTATGGCCTTGGAGGGAGGCCTTGGATTTATTCATAAAAACATGCGCATTGATCAGCAAGCCGAGCAGGTGCGAAAAGTGAAGCGCTCTCAAAGCGGGCTCATTCTTGACCCGATTACCTTAAGCGTAAACTCTACCGTGCAGGATGCGGAAAAAATAATGCGGGAATACAAGATAGGGGGCATACCGGTTGTCGATGGAAATGGAAAGCTATTGGGCATTATAACCAATCGGGATTTACGATTTCAGAAAGATCTAAGTGTTCCGGTGGAGGCTATCATGACAAAGGAAAATCTGATTACCGCTTCGGAATCGATTACCCTTGAAAAAGCAGAAATCATTCTGCAACAGTATAAGATTGAAAAACTTCCAATAGTAAATAAACGAGGTAAGCTTACCGGGTTGATTACCTTCCGGGATATTCAGAAAAAGAAGAACAAGCCCAACGCCTGCCAGGATAAATTTGGCCGGTTGCGCGTTGGAGCAGCCGTTGGGGTTACCCCCGATCTTCTTGATCGTGTTGAGGCGCTGATTACTTCGGGCGTGGACGTTATTACAATCGATACCGCACATGGTCATTCCAAAGGTGTTATTGATGCGGCCAAGCGTGTAAAGAAAAAATATCCTGAGTTGGAAATTGTAGTGGGAAATGTGGCCACAGGCGATGGGGCAAAGGCGCTGGCCAAAGCAGGAGCAGATGCAGTAAAAGTAGGTGTTGGTCCCGGTAGTATTTGCACAACACGTATTGTTGCGGGTGTTGGATTGCCACAGCTTTCAGCTGTATATGAAGCATCAAAGGCACTAAAGGGTTCTGGTGTGCCTGTAATTGCGGATGGCGGAATTCGGTTTTCGGGTGATATGGTTAAGGCCATTGCGGCAGGTGCCGACAGTGTAATGATTGGCTCCATGCTGGCCGGCACCGATGAATCTCCGGGGGAAGTAATCATTTACGAAAGCCGTAAATTCAAGTCATACAGAGGAATGGGTTCACTGGAGGCCATGGAAGTAGGATCGAAAGACCGGTACTTTCAGGATGTGGAAGATGACATTAAGAAATTGGTTCCAGAGGGAATTTCCGGAAGGGTGCCATTCAAAGGTCAGGTATCCGAGGTTTTATATCAAATGGTTGGAGGCCTGCGTGCCGGAATGGGATATTGTGGCGCAAAGGATATTGACACGTTAAAGAAAGCCCGGTTTGTAAAAATTACCGCGGCTGGTGTCAATGAAAGTCATCCGCATGATGTTACCATTACCCGGGAGGCGCCAAACTACAGCAGGAAATAGCGTGTGATGCATGCAATGGATTCCTATTGATTCTTGTTCTATTGGGAGTAAGGCACTAAACAGCGCTTTACGAAACTTAAGGAATAAGCCATTTTTACCTATTATTGCAAGCCAATCATAAACAGATTGGCTTTTTCGTTTTCCCCGTATCACTTTAACTTGGCGTTGATAATTCGGTAACTTACCATGCGTTTAAAGGCTTTAACCCGGTTGCTTTTTATCCTTTCGGCAATAGCCTGGGTGGCCTTGTTGTTTACAGACCTCTCGGTAGTTTTTAGTGTACGATCCAACATCGAATCCGGACTTCCCACCTGGTTACCAGGGGTGTTGTTTAATGTGTTCCTTGCTTCGTTGTTCTATTACTACAAACTCACCATCGACCGTGATGAACTACTCAATTTTGTAGATTTATTATGGCGTGTTTTTGCAACGGGCTTGGTGGTAACCGTAATTTCCTTACTTCTCCGGCTGATTGAATTTATGCCCGGAACAGAAAAACTCACCAACCTGTTTCTCTACATTGAAGCCAATTATATCATTAACCTGGGTTTAATATCAGGCTTTTTGATGGCTGCTTTTACGGTCTGGAAGCGATTAATTCTCTATCAGAAATCAAAGTGGCTCCTTCGCCTCTGGGCCTTTTTCGAGTGGTGCTTGTTTGCAGCCCTTTTATATAACAGTATTGAGCTACCTAACATGGAGTGGCTGTACAATGTGTTACAGGCCATTCTTATTGTCACCGGTCTCATCCTTTCAGCCAATATGAAATGGGTGGCCTACCTCAACTTTCGCCAAAAATGGACAAGCTTATTACTTCTGTTGTTGGCACTCTTTTATGTGATGTACCTGTTCTACACGTCCAATGCACAGGCCATTGCCGCGTTTGGAGAGGGTAAGGGATTTGTCGATCATCGTTTTCATATTTTCTTCCTGGCGTTGTTCGTATTTGTTACCGTGTACAGTGGATTTTCCTTCCTGGTAATATTATTTAACCTTCCCACCACTTCGGTATTCGAGCAAAAGCTGGAAGAGGTGGTGAACTTTCAGCGCATCAGTCAATCCATACAAACCGAACAAAGCGAAGAGAGTGTCTATAACATTCTGTTAGAAACATCCGTGAGCACGGTATTCGCTGACGCTGCCTGGCTTGAGATCAAAAACAATGATCATAATCACCGCTTGTTTACCTATCACATAACGGAGAAGGAAGCCGAAGACATTATTACGCATCTTAAAAAGCAGCATGTTACGGGCATTCTGGAACAGGCGCAGGATAAAACTAAAAATCTTTCAAAACACCTGGCTTCTCTTCGCGGATCACGCTTTCGCTCCATTCTGGCCTTTCCCATTTATGTGAAAGGAGAGAATATTGGTAAGCTTGCATTGCTCAAGGAGTTATCCGAAGGATTCAATAAGGAAATGACCAAAATTGTATCCACGTTTGCCAATCAGGCAGGAATATCCATTGAGAACTTCCGGTTGATGGAAGAAGCCTTACAAAGTGAGCGCTATAAGGAGGAATTGAAAATTGCCAAGAATGTTCAGAAATCGTTGCTGCCGCAAGTGCTGGAACAAGACGAAGCTTACCAGCTTGTGGCCTTTTCTGAATCGGCCGATGAAGTAGGAGGCGACTATTATGATATCCTGCGTGTGAATGAACATCAGGCATCGTTGATTATAGCCGATGTTTCAGGCAAGGGGACAACCGCTGCCTTTCATATGTCACAAATGAAGGGAATATTTCACAGCCTGGCACAGGATTGCATCCAGCCTGATGAATTTATGATACGCTCCAATCGTGCCCTGACAAACTGCCTTCAGCGGGGATCGTTTATCTCCGCAACCTTTTTTATAATTGATACCAACCAGAAGAAGGTACACTATTCGCGCGCTGGTCATTGCCCGCTGTTGTATTACTATGCAGTAAACGATTCACTGGAGTATTTAAGGGATAAGGGTGTAGCATTGGGGATGGTTCGGAATAACGGGTATAATCGGTTTATTCAGGCCAATTCCTTTCATTATGCACCGGGTGATTTAATGGTGTTGTATACGGATGGTATTACGGAAGCCAAAAATCCCCGAGGAGAAGAATTTGGCTATGATCGGCTGCTGAACGTGATTGCCGAAGTGAAGGCCGCACCGGCCCGGGAAATACAGGAACACTTGATAAACCGGTTATATGAATTTACAGGCACAGAAAATATTAATGACGACTACACAACGATGATTGTGCGGTTTACTTAACTAACGAATAATGCTCCCAACAGGCAGAAAAAGGGGGTTAACATTAGCAACCAATAAAACGTTAAAACACATGGTCCACATTAAGCGATTACAGGAAGACGGAGCCGATATTATCGTTCCCATCGGTGAAATTGATGCCAGTTCTTCCATTGAATTGGATTTAACAATTGCCAAAAGTGTAGGCGAAGGATTTACCAGGATTCTGGTGGATTGCAGTGCGCTTGACTATATCTCGTCTGCAGGACTGGGTGTGTTTATGTCTTACATTGAAGAATTTAATGATAAGGATATAAAAATGGCCTTGTACGGCATGAATGAAAAAGTAGTCAATACGTTCGAAATTTTAGGATTAAGTGAATTGCTCACTATTGTAACCACTAAAGAAGAGGCAAAGAAAACAGTAGCATGAAGTATTCGTATAAAGTTGGTTGCAGCACTGAAAACCTCAGGGGTATTCGTGACTTCATTCGGGCGTCACTGAATCAGCACGGTGTGTCAGACCTGGAGATCAGCGAGATGGTGCTGGCAATTGATGAAATGTGTTCCAACCTGATGATCCATGCGCACCATTGCAATCCGGATGATTTATTTGAATTGCATATTGACGTGAACAGGAATAATCCGATTGTTTTTGAAATCATCGATGATGGATCAGTATTTGATATTAATAAATTTCACGAGCCCGAGATCGGGAATATCATACACGAGAAACGAAAAGGTGGTCTGGGAATACGACTTGTAAAGTCCATCATGGACAAAGTAGAGTATGAAAATTCTGCCGGGAGAAATGTTTGCCGGCTCCAGAAAAAAGTTACATTTAATTAAAACAGGTTAAGTAGCAATAGGTATGAAGAGAAGTGTTTTAGCAGTTCTGTTGATTTTTATTTTAGTGCAGGGATGGGCTCAGAAAGCAAAAAAGCAAGCCTCATCACAGGTTCTATTTTCAGTTGCCAACCGTTCAGTTTCCACCGATGAGTTTAACTACCTGTACAGGAAAAACCACCAGAACAAAGGAGAAGATTATACAAAACTGAAAATTGATGAATACTTAGCGCTGTTCATCAACTTCAAACTCAAGGTAGAGGAAGCGCGAACACGTGGCCTGGATACTACAATAGTTTTTAAGAATGAGTTTAACACCTATAAGGAAGAACTTCGCAGGCCTTATTTGCCCGAAGGAAAGATGGTGGATAGTCTGGTGCGGTTAACGTACGAGCGGTTAAAGTCGGAGGTAAGAGCGGCTCACATCCTGATTGGCACCAAACCCGAAGCAACACCAGCGGATACACTTGAGGCCTATAAAAAAATACTGAACATAAAAGCGCGAGCACAGGCTGGAGAAGATTTTGGTACGCTTGCAGCCACCCTTTCGGAAGATCCTTCTGCGCGCAGCAATCAGGGTGACCTTGGCTATTTTACTGCGTTGCAAATGGTATATCCTTTTGAGAGTGCCGCCTACCAGGGCAAACCAGGAGAAGTAGTGGGTCCGGTTAAGACCAGATTTGGCTATCATCTTTTGAAAATTCAAGACAGAAAGCCTGCGCGGGGTGAAGTAGAAGTATCGCATATCATGATACGCATTGCCTCAGAAAATGATGTGGAGCGTGCAAAGAATGTCATCTTTGATATTTATGATGAGTTAAAAGGAGGCATGGCCTGGGAAGAACTTTGCGCACAATATTCCGATGATGTTAGCTCAAAGAACACAGGTGGTCGGCTTCGTCCCTTTGGCGTTGGGGTGATGGCTACAGTGCCTGAATTTGACCAGGTAGCTTTTTCCTTACAGCAGCCAGGGGAAGTATCCGATCCTTTTCAAACAGCCTATGGATGGCACATTGTTCGTCTGGAGCGAAAAATACCATTACCATCTTTTGAAGAAATTGGTCCTTCCCTCAAAGCCCGAGTGCAGCGTGATGAGCGTGTTCAGATTTCCCGGCAAGCCTTAGTTGCCAGGCTTAAAAAGGAATTTGCATTCAAAGAAAATGTAGCCGTTAAAACTAAAGTATTCGCTTTAGCCGACTCATCATTGATTAAAGGTAAGTGGAGTGTTGTTAAGCTACCCGGAACGGAAATGCTTTTCAGTATTACCTCAAGAAGTATTTCTTCCAATGAGTTTATCAGGTATGTAAAAGAGCAGCAACGCACATCCAATTTATCGCCTGAAGCCTACATGGCACAGCTCTACAGTACGTTTGTTGAGTCAGTGATTAATCAGGCGTATGAAGATCAGTTGGTGCGCACAAACCCTGACTATGAAATGCTGCTGCGCGAGTATTATGAAGGTATACTACTGTTTGATATCATGGAAAAGGAAGTCTGGAACAAGGCCAGTAATGACACCACCGGACTGCGTGCCTATTTCAGCGAACATGCCTCAGCCTACGTTGCTGGAGAGCGTGTGCAGGCAGAAATCTATTCATCTTCTTCTCCTGAAAACATGGCAGACCTATTGGCACTAGTACAACAGAAAGATTCTGTAGGTGTAGCTGAAACTATTAAAGCACGGAAAGTGCGTTTGGAAAAAGGCATCTATCAAACCAATGACCGGCCAGTATTAGCCAAAGTGGAGCGTAAGGAGGGCGACTATTCCGTGGAAAATAATGGAATGTATTACCTTGTGCGGATTTTACAGTTAATTTCGCCCGGCCCGATGACGTATGAGGAGGCAAAGGCCTCAGTAATATCAGATTACCAGAACCATCTCGAAAAAGTTTGGGTTGAAGCGCTGGCAAAGAAGTATCCGGTAAAGATCAATGAGAAAGGCAAGCAATACATGTATAAACAACTGGTTCGCCCTTAGTGCGTTCCTTGTTCTGTTGTCGGGCTGTGACTTAATTCAAATGAAAAGCGAAAGCTTAACAGCCGAGGAAAGCCGGGTTCCTGTTGCACGTGTGAACCAGGTGTTTTTATACAACGATGAACTCTCCGGCATCATACTACCGGGCACGTCAAAAGAGGACAGTATTGTTCGAGTAGAAGCGTTTATCAACAGTTGGATCAGTAAGCAACTATTGATTCAGGAAGCGGCCAAAAAGATCAACATTAATGAAGCCGAAATAGAGCGCAAAATTCTTGACTATCGGTATAGCCTGATTGCCTATGAGTACCAAACATTCTATATCAAGCAAAACCTGGATACAGCCGTTGCTGCAAGGGAGATTGAGAAGTACTATAAAGAGAATCTCGACAATTTCATCCTGAAGCAGAATATCGTTCGGGCAACGTTCATTAAGCTACCCAAAACAGCTCCGCGCACCAATAAGGTTAAGGACCTGATCTTTTCAAAAAAGGATAAAGATGAAGCGGAACTTAAGTCATATTGTTTAAGTTTTTCTACCGCATACCACCTCGCAGATTCCAGTTGGATGGTTTTTGATGAATTAGTGAAAAACTCGCCCCTGGCCGAAATTCCCAGCAAGATTCAGTTTTTAATAGCCAATCCGTACTATGAGTCATCGGATGATACGTATCTTTACTTTCTTAAAGTAGATGAATACCGCATTTCTGACAATATTTCACCTCTCGAATTTGTTAGAGATGATATCCGGGCCATTATTTTAAATAAGCGAAAGGTTGCGTTAGCCAAGCAACTGGAGGATGAAGTATATAAAAATGCAGTTAGTGAAAAAGAATTTGAACTATATCGATAACACCCTATCGCGAAAGCTGGGTACACTGGTGTTGTTGATTGCCCTGGTTCTGTTGTCAGACCGGACGCTTCAGGCACAGGAAGAAGAAACGGGTTTTATTGTCGATAAAATCATAGGGAAAGTAGATAACTACATTGTACTGAAGTCTGAGCTTGACCGTGCCTTTCAGGATTATCTATCCAATGGGGGAAGCTCTACCCCGGAAGCGAGGTGTCAGTTTCTGGCGCTGTTGTTACGAAATAAGTTGATGATGGCTAAAGCAGAGATTGACTCCGTGGAGGTGACCGATTCAGAAGTGGATGGTAATACGCAACGAAGAATGGACATGATCCTGGCTCAGTATGGGGGTTCACCGGTTGATCTTGAGAATAAGTTTGGAAAAACATTGGAGCAAATCCGTCTTGAACTACGTGACCAAATACGAGAGCAGCTCGTGGTGAATGAAATGCAGCGTCACATTACAAAAGATATTGCTGTAACACCTGCAGAAGTAAGGCGCTTTTTTAATAGGATACCTAAAGACAGTTTACCTTTCTTTTCGGCTGAAGCCGAGGTAGCACAGATTGTAACCATCGCCAAGGTTAGTGAGGCCCAAAAGGAAATTACAAGACGCGAGTTAATCGATCTTCGGAACCGTCTTCTGGCCGGAGAAGATTTTGCCACATTGGCCAAAAAATACTCCGCGGATCCCAGTGTTGCTGTTAATGGTGGAGATATGGGCTTTGTTGGCCGGGGTATGATGGTGCCCGAATTTGAAGCCGCCTCGTTCAAGTTGAAACCGGGTGAAATTTCCATGCCGGTAGAAACGTTGTTTGGCCTTCACATTATTCAATTGCTTGAGCGGAGAGGAAACGAATATCATTCACGTCACATTCTGATGTCTCCTGCACCGTCACCCGAGGATCTTGAATCAGCAAAAAAATACCTGGACAGTTTACGTACCCTTGTAATTAAGGAAGAAATAACGTTTCAGCGTGCCGCAAAGGAGTATTCGGATGACACAGAAACTAAAGGTAATGGAGGCTTCTTTACAGATGAAGATGGCGGCTCTCGGGTATCTGTTGACGAACTGGATCCCGTAATATTTTTTGCCATTGACTCGATGAAAGTCGGAAGTATCTCTTCTCCATTAGTGTACCGTACCGATACCGGAAAAGAGGCTGTTCGTATTTTATATTATAAGTCACGCATGCCACCCCATCAGGCTTCATTAAAAGATGATTGGCAGCGCATTCAAAATGCAACTCTCAACGAAAAACAAAACCGGGCGTTGGAGAAGTGGTTTGACAAGGCCAGGCGCGATGTTTTCATAAACCTTGATCCAGCCTATGACTTTTGTGGTATTCTGGATGATTGATGCGGATGTCGTTCATGTAAAATGTTGAACACTGTCGGATCAATAGCGTTAGGTTTGTTAAATACGAATTACTCATGACTAAATTTGCATCAGATGTTGAAGCGGCAGACTCCATGGCGGCTGCCTATAAAAACCTTACGAAGGAAATTTCTAAAATAATTATTGGTCAGGATGACGTAGTTCGGTTAGTGCTTACCGCTATTTTTTGTCAGGGCCATTCCTTATTGGTTGGTGTTCCCGGCTTGGCGAAAACCTTACTGGTGCACACCATTGCCACTTCGCTCAACCTGCAGTTCAAGCGCATTCAATTCACACCCGACCTGATGCCCTCCGATATTATTGGTGCAGAAACCATGGATAAGGATCGCAACTTCAAATTTGTAAAGGGCCCTGTATTTGCCAACATTGTTCTGGCCGATGAGATCAATAGAACACCACCAAAAACGCAAGCGGCATTGTTGGAATCCATGCAGGAATATGCTGTAACCATTGCCGGACATACGTATGATTTACCCCGGCCATTTTTTGTATTAGCCACACAAAATCCAATTGAGCAGGAGGGAACCTATCCCTTGCCAGAGGCACAGCTTGACCGGTTTATGTTTAATATCTGGCTTACTTATCCTTCATTTGAAGATGAAGTAAACGTAGTGAAAACTACTACCACAGATGAGATTCGCGTGGTCAACAAAACGCTTTCAGCAGAAGAGATTCAAGAGTACCAGCACCTGGTGCGCAGGGTGCCGGTTCCGGATAATGTAATTGAATATGCAGTGCGGCTTGCCAATAAAACCCGTCCCGGAACATCGGGTGCATCACCCATTGCCACGGAATACCTGGAGTGGGGAGCAGGACCACGCGCTTCTCAGTTTTTGATTCTGGGCGCGAAGTGCAATGCCTTGTTAAACGGAAAGTATTCTCCCGACATTGAAGATGTTCAATCCATTGCCAAGCCTGTGCTGCGCCACCGTATGGTACGCAACTTCAAAGCTGAAGCGGAAGGCATTACGGTTGATACATTGATTGAACGATTGATGGCGTAATCAAAACACGATCATCGGGAAGGTGAAAAGCCTAGGGTTGAACTCTAGCGGTTAAGCTCTGTCTATTCTATTGTCAATTATCTCTTTGTGGCTATGCTATTTTTTTCAGGGGTGTAGCGACAAGCCGGAGGATCCTTGTGGATGTAAAGCAGGAAGGAATGAATCAGTAAGTGATACTTATAGCAGCGTTTTTATCCATGAGGGTCGACAGGTTCTCATTACGCTGGATAAGGGTTATGTAGTGCTGTGCGATAATACAATAGTATTTGAGGGTGGGCAGGTCTTACACCAAGTTAACGGTGTCGTAAAATCAGTTTGTACCTTGGCTCTTGATACGACTTATGCTTATAGTGATGTTTATATCTACAAAGCACATTATTTTGAATTGATCTCATCAATCAGCTATAACCAGCCGTTGTTAAATACCCCCATTGCAAGGAAACATTTTGTTATAGAAGTATTTAAGTCAGAAGATTTTGGATACCCAGAAGGTTTTGGATATAAAATCAGTAATACGCAGACAGGTTTTAACCTTTTTCAACCAACCCCACCTGTACAAGGCTGGGTACCCTGTAAAACTGAAAATGATGCAATAAGAACTGCTTTTTTACATACTTCAAAAATGTATCTGGAAAATCAGGGTCTTGTTACAGTACCGGCTGAAATTCATTTTTCTGGGTTCAAAAGTCAGCGAAAACGGGGCAATCCGGCTATCACAAAAAGAATATAGGTGAAACTCCTATAAGGGTCATTCGAAGTAATCTTAAGGAGCCTTCTTTATCAAAAAATAACCTAGTGCATCTCTGAAAACTTACACCACCCCGAATTGGGGACTGATTTTAACAGGGCTGTTTTGCATATGACGAAATTAGAGTCTCGACAAAACAAACACTGGTTGTTTTCATAATAATCCTTAAGTCGTTGTTCCGAAATGTATACAAGAAAAATATCCTTCAAATTAAAACCGGCCACAAAAATAGCTCTAATCATTTCTGACGACATAATGGAAATATGTGTAATTGTATTTGTCTAGATGTTGTGGTGCATTTTGTAAATTTTGTTCAACCAAACCAATTAAAACTATGAAAAATGAAATCTTTAAGTTGGTGCTTACAGCACTATTGATCATTCCCTATCTTGACGGGAATTCTCAAACTTGTTCAATTACTGGAAGTAACAGTATCAATGTAAACCAGACATTGACGTATTCAACTTCAATTACCTCAGGGGCTAGCTATTTCTGGTCAGTAACAGGCGGACTGGCGATTGTAGGGTCAAATACTGGAGGCAGTGTTTCAGTCAAAGGTGTTACTGCAGGAACAGGACAGGTCTGTGTAACAAAATACAAAGCAGGTTCTGAGCCTTGTTGCGAATGTAAAATAGTTACTATAAACCCTATACCTCCTACATGCCCACCTGCACCGACCATCTATCAAGGAACCTGCGGAGGGTACCCCTCTATGCACCCTCATTGGAGATTTGGGTTAATAGAAGATTCTTCTGTTTCTGGACAAGGATCTTACAGTTGGTCTGCCACTAACCTTACCTTTGATACCCCGACTAATAACGAGTATGTTGTTGGAAGGCCAACATCACCAGGATATTTTACTATTTATTGCACAGTAATATATAATTGTACTCCATCAGGTACAGTAACGCACAACCTTTCGTGGACTATTCATACAGATGATTGTATGTTCCTCGAACAGATGGCAAGTGTTTATCCAAATCCTGTCACTTCATCGGCAACTGTTAAATATCAACTGGTAGAAGATGGGAATGTTACAGCGCTATTGAAAAACGCTACCGGTGAAAAAGTATCCGTTTTAGTGACCAACCAACAGGAAAAAACAGGAGAGCATGAAATATTTATCCCTGAGGAAACGTTTTCTAAAAAGGGAACTTACATTCTTGATCTATACTTTAACAATAAATTATTAAGTCAGCATAGGATTATCAAGGAATAAACAACTATTGAGAGATTCAGCCTTTAAGGGTTGAATCTCTTTCTTTTTTTTATTTTGAGACCATGAACTGCAGATTAATCTATTTGTTGCTAATTCTTACCTTCTCTTGCGAAGACCGTGAGACAGACGAACAAGTTTTTTACCTTTTCCAACCCAATGCTTTTTACATGCAGGCTGATGGAGAAAGTAAGCTTTACCTTGCCTTATTCCGCATAGACCGAAACGGTAGTCGCAATGACATTACGGCTGAAGCTATTTTTTATCATAACGGCCAACCGATAGAGGGTAATACCTTTACGACCACAATAGCTGCCGAGCATCGGTTTAAAGCAACACTCCGTGAATGGAGTAGTGATGAAGTGGTTGTTATTTCACGTATATCGAAAGAGTATGACTTGGTCAGCATACCTGTAATCTTTCATCTGTTGTATAACAACGAACCAGTAGGTACGGGTCCGAACTTGAGCGCAGAAACCATCACTAAATTGATTGAAACCGTGAATGAACGATTCCGAAATACATATTACGACTCTCGATATTCAGGAGTAATAAAAAATCCTAATCATGTGGACACTAAAATTCAATTTCGCCTTGCGCAATATGATCCCGAAGGAAACCCTTTAGCAGAACCAGGTATAAAAAGGTACCCAGATGTTGATGCCACCAAATGGGGAGAAAATGATTCCCATTGTGCATACCACCATCAGATTATTTGGCCTATAGACCAGTACATAAACATTAGTGTCGCTAACAGGGTTGGGGTATCTTTTGCCTCTCCCCCAATTAGTTCTGTTAGTCATCCGTTATGCGGAACAATATTGGTACCGGAAGATATAACTTGGGAAGAATTTACAGACAGTCGATTTTGTGTAGCTGCGTCAGCATTTCTCACGTATGGCGCTATAACTGAAGATGCATACACCCTTACTCATGAACTTGGTCATGTCTTGGGCTTACGTCATACGTTTACAACAACAGTAGAATGTAATTATACACTACAGCCCTTTGGGAAATACGATTGTACCGAAGATACCCAGTTTCATGAAGGGGTTTGGATTTCCGAACCCTCTGGATTAAAGGGCTATAAGGAATGTGCTTCAGATAGATGGGTGATTCATGACAATTACATGGGTTTTTTTAAATATCAATATTCGAATCCCTTTCAGGGAAACCATGGAGAGTATATGGGCTTCACCTACGATCAACGGGACAGAATGAGAGAAGTTATCGAGTACAGTCCATGGATAAGGGATTTAAAATTTTCATCGAAGTGACCTCATAAAGAATAAGTAGTCTCAAAACGACCACAACAACATGTTTGCGCTATGGCCGGGTGACAAGTTAAATTTTAGTAATTTTATTTAATAACGTTATGTTTCTCCGCGAAGCGCGGGGCAGGCAGTGGGACAGCACGCGTCTTCGGAAGCCGGCCACATCGAAAACACAAACGATTATTAATTATAGAATAAAAAATGCATTGGAGATTAATATTTGTTGCCTTACTTATCATTTTTTCATGCGAAGAACAAGAGTCCGATGACTCTTCTTACTACTTCATGTATCCTAACTCCTATTATATGGTGGCCGATGGAGAGAACGAACTCGTGTTGAACGTCATGGAGAATCACATTACTTTAGACAGGTTTCATAATATTAGCAAAGTAGAGAGTGAGATAAAATTCTTTCATAATGGACAACCCTTAACAGGCAATACTTTTAATACCTCACACAAAGGAGAGCACAAATTTCACGCGACCTATAATGGCTGGAAAAGCGATGAGATAACGGTAATAGCCCGGCCACCAAAAGACTATGAGTTGATAAGCATTCCGCTAATATTCCATGTTTTGTATGATGACGAACCAATAGGACAGGGAGCTAATATCAGCAGTCAGGATATTGAACACATAGTGTTGGCTATCAATCAGCGATTTAGGAATACTTACTATTCGCTGAACTATCCGGAAGTAATTCAAAGCCCGAATCATGTGGATACAATGATTGAGTTCAGACTGGCTCAATATGACCCTGAAGGTAGTTTGTTAGACGAGCCTGGAATTGAGCGATATGGGGGTTACAAAGCGACTACATGGACAAATACAGAGCCTCAAGGGAGATTTCTTACCGAATATATGTGGCCACCTTATCAGTACATAAATATTTCTGTTTCGAATCATCCTGGTATAAATGGTTCAAGTGTACCGCAATCTGATTATGAGCATCAGTTTTGCGGTGCTGGGGGGAGAACGGACGAGACTTGGGAAGAGTATTTTGAAAGAAATAGCCAAGGTGGAGCCAATGTGGTTTTTCAAGGAATTATAATGAGCTTAACCAGCATTTATGCACATAGAACACTTACTCATGAACTAGGCCATACTTTAGGATTGTGGCACCCCTTTGATTGGGACTGCAATACAAACAGGTTTCCATTTGGGCTAAACGATTGTATTGATGATACCCAATTTTACAATGAACTGGAATATGTAACACCTCAAAAGTCATTATCAAAAATATTTTATGAGTGCACGACAAATTACCTGGTTACTCATGACAACTATATGGATTACTACAGAAGCTCTGAACCTGAAACATTTGACACATATTACGGATTTACCTATGACCAAAGAGACAGGATGAGAGAAATATTAGAGTATAGCCCTTGGATAAAGGAATTGAAATATTCGACAAAGTAGAGTGATTATTTGTGACTAAAACGCACCACAACATCAAGTTAGGTGCAAGGCAGTGTGGACAAATGAGTCAAGACAATGGAAGGAATTGAAAACTTTTACGGCTACTTTAATTTAATCCTTGGGACAATCATGACATTGATTGGTTTTAAAGTTTACAGACCATTTACAAAAGAGAAAGAAGAAGAAACATATAGGAGATTTGATGTTGACCAAACAATTCTCCGACCGGGTACCTGTGCAATTGCTTTCAAATTGGCTGCAATTACCACGAAGTACGTTTTACTATAAGGCTCATCTGGGGCAACGCGGTATGAAGCTTAGTACGCATACACTTTTTAATGGATCGCGAATAACCAATGAGGAAGTTGTTAGAAAGATAAAAGAGCTGATCAGCGGGCTCTACAACGCTTACGGGTACCAGTCAATCATTGATGATTTACGTGAATTAGGTTATTTGATTAATCACAAGAAAACCTACTGGCTCACGGACCTCCATAAGCTTCTTCTTGGTAAAGTGATCCGTACCAGTGGTAAACGTAATTGGGTACAGCACCGGAAAATACTGGCCAGCCAGCCGTTAGAATATCTTTGCCTTGATATCAAATATGTCTGGGTGCAAGGTGAAGCCGGTGGTACTACTTACTATCAATCATGGATGTATTCAGTCGTAAAATCCTGCATTGGATTTTTCAGAAGAGTGTTCGCCAAGTGGATGTGATCAATATGTTCCGTGGCTGCATACGGTTTTCAACCTGAAAGGAGTAGTCATCAGATCAAAACACGATGTCATCGGTGATGGTAAGCACCGTGCCATTTAAAATTGTTACATACTGCCGCAAGGGTTGCCATGCAGGTCCACCTGACGGAAACCCATCCCAGCTAAACGTTGAAGCACAACAGGGGTCTTCCAGAAAGAAAGTTGAAACGTGCACATTTACCGTAGCGCACGCACTGTTGGGTTGATAGGAGCAGTTCTTTTCAAAAGCAAGATAGGTGGTGCTGTTTTTTCGGTACACAATAATACCCCGCACGCCACCACTGGGATAGGCCAGACTTAAATCCCGAAAGCCCCCATCGGTGGCAAGGCCAATATTTTCAGGCAGGGTTAAGGGCAACACAATATCTTCAAAAATAACCGGGGGAATCGGATCATCGTAAAGGTCGGGTGTGCAGGAGAGAAAAGAAACAAACAAAATCAGGAGTGTTATTTCTTTTCTTAGTGTTGAAACCGCTTGAAGCACGCTCATGGAAGGTATCGTGATGTCAAAGCGATGACGGAGAAGTGAAGGTGTCAGCTTATTTTTTTGTGTAATCATAAAATCCCTTTCCGCTCTTTCTTCCATGGTGTCCCGCGTCTACCTTTTGTTGTTGTATGCGACTGGGCCTGAACTTAGGATCCTGATGAAACGCATTGTAGATGGAAGTCGTTACTGAAAAATTGGTATCAACGCCAATCAAATCCATTAATTCAAACGGTCCCATTTTAAACCCGGATGCGCGCATCAGGGAATCAATTGCTTGTACATCGGCTACCTGTTCTTCCAGCACCTTTAATGCTTCCACATAATAATGCCGCGCTACACGGTTAACGATAAAACCAGGAGAATCTTTTGCGTCAACGGAAATTTTTCCCAGGCTGGTTGCAAAAGCATGCAGCGTTGTGATCGTTTCGGTCGATGTATTTATTCCACTGATGATTTCCACCAACTTCATTAGGTGTGCCGGGTTAAAAAAATGCATTCCGGCAAAGCGCGATGAAGCGATTAGCGCTGACGCAATTTGTGTTACCGGTATGGAAGATGTATTGGTAGTGAGAATACACGTGGGATCATTTATACGCTCAAGGGTAGTAAACAACTCTTTTTTAATATCCAGTTTTTCGATTACTGCCTCAATGATCAGGTCTGCCGTAAGGTGGTGGAGATCAGACACAGGTTTAATCCGGCTAAGGATGGTTTGCTTTTCTTTTGCCGTGATCTTTCCTTTTTCTACAGAAGTTTGTAATGACTTACTAATCAACTCGATTCCCTTTGTGATCAGGTCTTCATGAATATCGTATAGCACTACTTCATAGCCGGCCGTAGCGCATACCTGTGCTATTCCCTGACCCATGGTGCCAGCTCCTGCAATTCCAACGCGCTTAATAGTCTCGATCTTCATTTTTTATTTGACGGACAGTGTTGGTATTTCTTATACCACAGAATGAAACTGTTTGAGGAACCGTATATCATTTTCCGAGTACAACCGTAAATCGTTTACCTGGTAGCGCAGCATGGTTACCCGTTCAATTCCCATACCTACCGCAAACCCGGTGTATTCTTCCGGATCTATGCCGCAGAATTTCAACACGTTGGGATGCACCATACCCGAGCCTGCTATTTCTACCCAGCCTGTATGTTTACACACATTGCATCCATCCCCTTTACAAATTAAACAGGTGATATCAATTTCTGCGCTGGGCTCAGTAAACGGAAAAAACGATGGGCGATACCGGATCTTAATATCCTTTCCATACATTTCTTTAGCAAAGTGATAGAGCGTTTGCTTGAGATCGGCAAAGCCAACATTCTTATCAACATACAACACTTCAACCTGGTGAAAGAAACAATGCGCCCGTGCGGAGATGGCTTCGTTTCGGTAAACACGTCCAGGCATGATGGCACGGATAGGAGGTTTTTGCTCTTTCATTAAGCGTACCTGAACATTGGAGGTATGGGTACGCAGCAGCATATCCGGATTTTTTTCAATAAAAAACGTATCCTGCATTTCGCGGGCAGGGTGGTTTTC
>CAZCRJ010000010.1:0-17061 GCA_964501015.1 uncultured Roseivirgaceae bacterium
ATGAGTCGAAAGATGATGCAGCCGTGTATGCGGTGGGTGATGGAACGTGTATTATCAGTACAACAGATTTTTTTATGCCCATTGTGGACGATGCCTTTACCTTTGGTAAGATTGCTTCTGTAAATGCAATTAGTGATGTGTATGCTATGGGCGGGAAACCCCTTATGGCATTAGCCATTCTGGGTTGGCCTGTTGATAAAATTCCTGCGGAAGTGGCGCAGCAAGTATTGGATGGAAGTCGATTTGTTTGTGAAGTGGCAGGCATTCCGCTGGCCGGGGGGCATAGTATCGATAGTCCTGAACCAATTTTTGGACTGGCCGTTACCGGAGTGGTGAAAAAGGAAAACCTAAAGCAGAACAACACGGCTCAAGTTGGTGATCTGTTGTACCTCACTAAACCGATTGGCGTGGGCATGGTTACAACAGCACATAAACGCGGTGTGGCATTACCGGATGATATGGAAGAAGCTGTGTACGTGATGACGCAGTTAAATACCATTGGATATGAGTTGGGGATACTACCGTACATCCATGCCATGACGGATGTAACCGGCTTTGGTTTGCTGGGTCATTTGCTGGAAGTATGCGAAGGCAGTAATCTCTCGGCCGAGATAGCGTTTTCGAAAATCCCTATGCTGAAAAATAGTTCACACTATACATCAAACATGATTTATCCGGACAACACCATGCGCAACTGGCAGAGTTACGAGAAGAAGGTTGGAGGAATTACTATGGAGTCTTTATTAACCCTGTGTGACCCACAAACCAGTGGAGGCTTATTGGTCAGTGTTGATGCAGCAAACAGTAATGCCTTTGAAGCATTTATGCAGGCTAAAGGTTTCGACCTGCAACCCTTTGGAAGATTAACAGATAAAAAGCCAATGACGATTACGATTAGTTGATCGGAAGCATTCGATTTTCTTAGCGCCCGTTATTTTCGACTGGTAAGTAGCGTGTATCCGTTTGATTTTCCATTCTTGTCAAGGGTTTCACTTTTTACCATACCCACTTTTTCGGCAACCCACTCCGTAGAGGAAAACTCGAAGGTCATCTTAATGCCCATCTGTGTTCTGGTTATTGACTTGGAGGATATTTTATAACAATCGAATGTACCGGCAGGTGTGGTTATGGATTCTTTTCCCTCAACTTTCCGATCAGTGATCATCACAGAAATTGTCATGGGTAGAGGACTACCAACAGCAGACATGGTAATGGAACCATTTTTTAAGGATTGTCCTACCGATAACCGGGAAGGAAGCTCCAGGTTTTCAGATTCCATTTTCATCTCATAGGAACCGAAGGCCTGCTGTTGTTCCTGTGGAATGAATTTGCGCATATCGATAATGATGGTGCCGTTATCGCAGGTATACTCCATATCACCCTCCATTACTTTCTTTCCTTTCTCATCTATAAAGGTTGAATTAATGGTGGCTATAAAACCAGAACTGGTTTTCTCATAGGCTGTTACTTTCTGAAGGTTTTTGCCGGCCGATTTATTTTTCGCGGTGAAGTTTTCATACGTCCACTCATTTCCTTGTTCAATACTATAATAGTCGTTGCACTGCGCAATGCCAAGGAAGGAAATCATAACAGCCACAAACAGGAGAAGAGAATTTTTCATTGCGATTTTGTTTTTATGGATTAAATAATATCAGACACGGAAAAGCCACACTGTAAAAGTGCTGAATTTGAGGTGGATATAAAAATCAGCACCTGCTTTTCATGCTGTAAAAAAATGTAAAAAGGCTGCGTCAGGCATCAACACGCATTGTGCCTTCAATTTTCATAATTAGATTTTCACCGTAGGCCATAGCTGGTGTTTGATAACCGGGTTTAAAATTACCGCTGAGAATTTTTTCTGCTATGAGAACACTTGTTTTGGCAGTAAGCAGGTATCCACTTAATGTTTCCAATCGGGCTTCAGCATGCAGGCCTTGCTCGCTCCATACTTTTCCCCAGAGATAACTTTTACCCGTAAGTAGTTTTTCCTCTGAAGGGCCACCGGGTTTTTTATCAATTTGTTTCAGCAGAAATTGTTTGATCACCTTCATGCGCAGTAACCAGTTGATGTGCCGACTGAACCGTGCATTTTTAATCATACTTTCTGTAGCCCCGGTGTAGACCTCAATATTTGGAATGCCGGTACTTCGCCATGCTGTTGAAATATCACCCCAGGGAATACACAAGGTGGGGGTCTTGAAGCTTCCAAAATCAACTACCATGGTTTTATCACCCAGCGGAAGTGAAGTAAGTTTTCCATCCTTTCTGATTTTGCCACCGTAGCCTAGCCCTTCCGTCATACTTTTTTTAGTACCCCGCGATAACCCTCCCTTCGACATGGTGAAGGCAAGTTGTAAATGTGTTGCTGTGGAGAGTTTATTTTTCAGGTAAACGGCCAGGCAGTCGGATGGAACAACATCGAAACCAGTACCGGGCATAATCATGATTCCTGCTTGCTTTCCTTTGTCATCGTATCCGGCCAGCAATTCAAACACTTCATATTCACCGGTAATGTCTGTATAATGAGTTTTGGCTTCTATACATGCATCTACCATTTTTTTAGCCGTGTGCCGGAAGGGTCCGCCACAATGGATCACCACCTTACCTTGCCTCACTAAATTAAGTAAGCCGCCCTTATCGTCTGTATCAACAACGATATAGGGGTATCCACTTTTCTTGCTTTGCTTTTCCAATGCTGTACCATTTCTACCGGCCAGCAATACCGATAGGTTTTTCTTTCGGCACTCGTCAACAATCAGTTGGCCTGTATACCCATACGAACCATATACTATTATTTTTTCCATAGGATGTGTTTATCAGTATTTAACCAGATCAATCCCAGCAATGGACCGGGAGCCAATAAAAGTAGCAAGTACTGTGGAGAAATCAGGTGTTGTAGTGTGTTTAATAATTGGATACTCACAATGGTTATAGCAAACCCAATGCAGGTAGTAATGGTAATGGCCGATCCACGAACATGAGGTGGTGCGTGAAAGGCAACTAAGGCAGAAAATTGTGGTGAATCAGCTACCACAGTGAAGCCCCAGAACACCATTAACGCCATGAAAATAGGGAAGGATAACTGAATCATCAGTGGAGACAGCAGGCAACATATTGCTGAGCAGGCGAGCGCAACTGTTGCAATGGTTTTGCTTCCAAACCGTAACGATAATTTTCCTCCGAGTATACAGCCCGCAAATCCGGAAGCGATAATACCAAAAGTCCATAATGAAAGTGGGAATGCGGTTGATGTTGTGGATTGATAATATAACAGAATGATAGGTGTGAACGCCCAGAAAGCGTACAGTTCCCACATGTGGCCGAAATATCCAAAGGCGGGTGCACGAAAAGCATGTACACTAAACACACCACGAACATCAGCAAAGGAAAAATGGGTTGAAGGCTTATGATACGGACCGTCTTTTACCAGCAGGTACATGCCTGTTCCTCCGGCTATGGATAGGACTGATACAGCGAAGATAAGCGATTCGGGAGTGAATAAGTCAGGATTAAATTTTAGTGCATGTGGAAAAGCAGTACCCAATACCAGTGCTCCTACCAATGCCCCAAGCCAATGCCCTAAACCATGCTTTTGCCAGTCGGAAGCAATTTTCATTCCTACCGGGTACACTCCGGCAAGGAAGAATCCGGTTCCCAGCCTGCTTAATAGAGTTAGATTTATGGATGAAATATCCAATATCGGAATGGCATTGGATAATGCTGCCGCTATGCTACTGATAAAAAATACCAGGGAAGGGGAGTAACGATCGGAAAGACCAATCACTGCAAAAAAAAGTGTGCCTGCAATAAAGCCAATTTGGATAGCAGAGGTTATGTAGCCCAGCGTTTCTGCCGGCCATCCATTATGGGTCTGAAGTTGTGGAAGAATAGCGTTGGTGGCAAACCATAGCGTTGTGCAGCAAAACTGACTGACGATGATTACATAGAGTATATGCCTTGCGGGTTTTTGGTAATCGATCATTTCCTAATGTGCCTCCTCTCGATTGTACTTCACCAACGAGGGTTGAATAGTGTGGTATTGTTCAGGTTTGCCCAGCACATAATATGTTTTTCCGTGCATCCCGATAACGAATCCGACAAATCCACCTCCGAAAGCACCTAATAAACCCGTGCCTAAAATGTACCCCGTTTCAGCATACCCATCGCGTGCATCATTGTCAGAGTTGGAAGCGCCAATAATAGCACCGATAGTGAACCCGATGGCGGCTCCGAGTATGGAGCTTCGCTTTGTCTTGTTAACATTTTTTATTTCGAATGTATAAATCTGCTCAGGGCGAAGGTGAATGGTTTCATTTCCCTGTCGTATGATGATCTCGTCTTCTGTACCGGAAAGCCAAAGGCCTTGAAGTTGCGTTCTGTCGATAAGGTGGACGTTTGCCCAGAAATCATTTTTTGATGTATTCGTCTTCGATTGTGACGATGCCTGAAATATAAGCGAAGTGAACACAACAAGGCTTGCCAGGCATTTCATGTGTATTACTGTTCAACTTTAGTAACAAAGTATTTGGTGTCGCCACGCCATGGAAAGCGCATATAGCGTTTTACAAAATGAATGTTTACCCGTTCTCCCTTCAGGGCAACAGCTTGCAGGTCTTTTAGCACTTGTTCCTGACTTTTCTCAACCGAGAAGTCACGTGTTTCCGCAATCGGACTGGTGTTCTTCAACGCCCCGAACGATTCCATGGAGAGCTTACCTTCATGTGTTTTAAAGACCACTCCTTTTTCAGTGATGCTTAAAACTTTTCCTGCCCATACGCCTCGTTCATAAGTACCCCAGTATAGAAAGGAAAGCAGGGCTATTCCCAGGATGAGGGCAACGATAAAGATGCGTTTGGTAATTTTAATGGTGGACCGTTTCATGCGTTGTCCGTAGGATTGATTTTCCATGGTGAGGGCGGATTATTTCCCGAAGGTAGGAAGATCCGATAAAATACTGAACGGATAAAAAAAGAAAAGCCGGAAGGCTCCGGCTTTTTTGTCTTGAGTTTGGGGGATTCTAAACAGTCATAATTTCCACCTCTTTTTTCTTCATCAGTGCATCAATTTTAGCGATGTAGTCATCGGTATATTTCTGAACAGTAGCTTCAGCATTTTTAACATCGTCTTCCGAAACGCCTTTCAGTTTTTTAAGGTGTTCGTTGGTGTCTTTGCGGATGTTGCGGATGCTGATCCTTCCTTGCTCACATTCATGGCCTACCTGTTTTACTAATTGCTTTCTGCGTTCTTCCGTTAGCATCGGGATGTTAACAATCACCTGCTGTCCATCATTTTGAGGATTAAGGCCCAGGTTGGCATCGCGAATGGCCTTTTCAATTTCGTGAATCATATTTTTTTCCCAGGGCTTAATGAAAATAGTGCGGGCATCCGGTGTGGTAAGCGATGCTACCTGGTTTAACGGGGTGGTGTTGCCATAATAGGAAACCTGAATGCCATCGAGCATAGACGGGTTTGCTTTCCCTGCCCGTATTTTCGTTAATTCATGCGACACATGATTCACCGATTTGTTCATGTGTTCCTGTGCGTCTTCAAGATAAAGTTCTATTTCGTCCATAGTAGCGTAGATAGTGTTTAAAGAACCGCTGCTATTGCTGTGGGTTCTGGGTTTATATGATCAAGGTGCCGGCTTCTTCGCCCTGTACTATTTTTAACAGGTTCCCTATTTTATTCATATCAAAAACGATGATCGGCAATTTATTTTCCATGCACAACGTGAAGGCAGTCATGTCCATGATATTCAGGTTCTTTTCATAGGCTTCCTGAAAGGAAAGTTGTCTGAAGCGTATAGCATCCTTAAATTTTTCCGGATCCTTATCGTATACACCATCCACCCGGGTGCCTTTTAACACCACTTCAGCCTGTACTTCTATGGCGCGCAAACTTGCCGTAGAGTCGGTGGTGAAATAGGGGTTTCCTATTCCGGCACCGAAAATAACAATCCGTCCTTTTTCCAGGTGTCGTATTGCTCTGCGCCTGATAAACGGCTCGCAAACCTGCTCCATTTTAATTCCCGCCATCAGTCGAGTATACATGCCATGCCGCTCGAGGGCACTTTGAAGGGCCATAGCATTGATTACCGTTCCCAGCATCCCCATATAATCTCCCTGAACGCGATCAATACCCAACGCTTCTGCCTGGCCGCCACGAAAGATGTTTCCACCACCTATTACAATGGCAATTTCTACACCAGCATCTCGAATGGTCTTAATTTCTTCTGAATACTGCTCCAACACCGCAGGATTGATGTTAACCGACTTGTTATTTCCCTGAAGGGCTTCACCGCTGAGCTTAAGAAGTATGCGTTTATATTTCATGAGTGGTGTTTAGCGAACAAAATCCCGTAAATATAAAGCAGGCGGGTGACTTATCTGGTCTTAAAATTCGATCAATACCTGATTTTTTTCAACACTGTCCCCTTTTTTCACTTTCACTGATTTCACTACAGCATCACCAGGCGACTTGATTATATTTTCCATTTTCATGGCTTCGAGAATCAGCAACGGAGCACCCTGCTTTACGTCATCACCTTGTTTTACTTTTAAATCAATGATCAGCCCGGGCATGGGTGCTTTAATGGAGTTGATCTTGTTGCCAGCAGCATGGTGCATCCCCATTTTCTCCAGCAACAAATCGAATTTGTCTTTTACCTGCACCGTATACTGGTGGTTCTTGATTTTCCAGGTAAAGGTTTTGGTAGACGAATCGGCTTTTACCAATTCTGCGCGGTAACTCCTTTGTTTGTAAAGGATATGAAAATATCCCTCATGAAGCTCGACAACATCCCAGTCCAGGGGCTCGCCATTAACCAGCACCTGATCGCCATCTGAACTGATATCCAGTGCCCTGTCGTTTACGATTGCTTTGTTCATGCTCAAAAGTAGAGGTTAGAAATCAGAAGTCAGCATTTGCAACAGGAATAATGCTTCAGTCCTCCAATCATAATTTCTTCTGAATTCGGCTTTCAAAAATCAATTTTCTGGTCACTTTCTTCTTACCTTTGCCCCATAAGGGGTGCCTAAAAATAACGGGCTGAGATTATACCCATAGAACCTGATGCCGGTAATGCGGACGAAGGGAGGTAGTGAAATCGTAAGCATGGTACAGTCCCCTCTGTGCCGGCAGGTTTTAACAAAAATTAAACATGTTTAAATTGATGAGATGGGCAGTATTACTGCTTCCATTGGCTTCGCTGGCACAACACTCGTTTACAGGTATTGTACGGGATAGCCGAACACAGGAGGCTTTAGCCGGGGCAACAGTAACGTTACTGGGTACCGGTATAACAACCGTAACCGATGGCAATGGGACCTTTCAGTTTTCCGGCCAGCCGGAAAAACAGATGGAGGCAGAAGCGCGCTTTGTGGGATACCAGGTAAAACGGATAACGCTTACTGCTGGTGAAGTCTATTCCATACTGCTGGAAGAGAACACCACAATTACAGAAGCGATACTGGTGCTGGCAACACGCGCAGGGGAGAAAACACCGACCACATTTTCTACACTGGACAAGCAAACCATCCAAAAGCAAAATTTTGGACAGGACCTGCCTTTGGTATTAAACTGGTCTCCATCGGTAGTGACCACCTCCGATGCCGGAAATGGTGTAGGATATACCGGCATAAGTATCCGCGGAAGCGACCCAACCCGTATTAATGTTACGCTCAATGGCATTCCGTACAACGACAGTGAATCGCAGGGGGTATTTTGGGTCGACATCCCGGATATTGCTTCCTCTACACAAAGTATTCAGATGCAACGCGGAGTGGGCACCTCTACCAACGGACCCGGTGCCTTTGGCGCTACCATTAACCTGCAAACCAATACCCGGACAGAAAATCCATACGCTGAAGTAATCGCGTCAGCAGGCTCGTTTAATACCATACGCTCTACGTTCGGATTTGGAACAGGCCTGATTAACAACACCTGGGCTTTTGACGGACGGGTTTCAAAAATTAAATCGGATGGATTTGTTGATCGTGCCACTTCCGATCTTTCGTCCTACTACTTTTCCGGGGGTTATTATTCAGGAAAGACTATCGTGAAGGCCATCGCATTTGGCGGAAAGGAGGTCACGTATCAAAGTTGGTATGGTGTGCCGGAATCGCGTTTGAACAATGATGTTGAGGCCATGTTGATTACGGCAGCCAACGAAGGATGGAACGAGGAACAAACACAGAATTTACTTAACTCAGGCAGCCGCACCTTTAACGCCTACCTGTATGAAAACCAGGTAGACGATTATGCACAGGATCATATTCAGGTGCATGCATCTCATCAGTTCTCCGGCTCACTTACCGGAAATGCTTCATTGCACTATACCTACGGTCGCGGGTATTATGAAGAGTACCGCTATAACGATCGGTTCAGCAGCTATGGCTTACCTCCGGTGGTGATTGGAGGAGAAACTATTTCGCGGAGTGATCTTATCCGGAGGCGTTGGTTGGATAATGATTTTTACGGACTTACCTATTCGCTGCACTATGAGGCAAATAAACTTTCCAGTGTGTTGGGAGGTTCATGGAATCGCTACGAGGGAAGGCACTTCGGTGAAATCATCTGGGCGCAAGTATCGGAAGTGCCAATGGATTACCGGTATTATTACAGCGATGCCGATAAGCGTGATGGAAATATTTACTTAAAAAGCAATTACCAATTCACCTCTTCACTTAATGCATTTTTAGATTTGCAGGTAAGAAAAATTACCTATGAAACGGCCGGGAACGACAACCGCCAAACGGTTTTTGATGTAGATATTGACTATGTCTTTTTCAATCCTAAAATCGGAATGGTGTATGATCTGAAAAACGATCAGCAACTGTATGCATCCTATGCCGTTGCCAACCGTGAACCGGTGCGTAAAGACTTCATTGATAATCCATCCAACCTCTCGCCCAAAGCCGAACGTTTGGGTAATCTTGAAATGGGATGGAGAAAAATCTCGGCAACGAATACGTTTAACCTGAATGTTTACTGGATGGACTATCGCGATCAATTGGTACTTACCGGAGAGCTGAACGATGTTGGGGCGCCCATACGAACCAATGTGGATAAGAGCTACCGGGCAGGCATTGAGGCAGAGGCCATGTTCAGGCTGTCACCCAAATTTACCTGGGCAGCAAACCTAACGTTAAGCAGGAACAAAATCGATACCTTCAATGAAGTGTTATATGATTATGGTGCTGATTTCGATGAGTACATCGAAGTTGTTAACCAATATAAGAATACCGACATTTCATTTTCACCAAACGTAATAGCGGGATCAATATTTTCCTTTTTGCCCTGGCCAGCAAGTGAGTTTTCTCTCCTTACCAAGTATGTTGGAAGCCAGTATCTCGACAACACCTCAAACAGTAACCGCAGCATTAATGCCTACATGACAAACGACCTGCGGTTGAAATACAGCATTGCACCAAAGGGAATTAAAGAGATTGGCTTTCACCTGCTGGTCAATAACATTTTCAATGTGGAATATGAGTCGAATGGGTATACCTATGGCTACTTTGGCGGAGGAGATGAGTTTCGCGAAAATTATTTTTACCCGCAGGCAGGAAGAAATTTTATGGCAATGGTGACGATTCGGTTTTAAGCAAAATAGATGGCCATACCTGCTGTATGTCTCCGGATGACTATACCGCAGTATTCATCCGGAGTCATTAAAGGAATAAACATGGCAGAAGTGTTGATTTCACTGTGGCTGTTTTAGTGGATTCTATTGCAGGCGGATATTGCCATTCTCTTCTTACTTTTGTCATTCTTAATGGCTTCCCGGAAAAACCTTATTGAATCCTTGTTTAGGCTCACCCGGGCCTGGAACCTCGTTATCATCATTTTTGCCCAGTATTTCACTGCCTGGTTTTTAATGGATATATACGTGTTCACTAATCTGAAACTGTTCGTGCTGGCGGTTTCAACCGCGCTGATTGCTGCCGGTGGATATGTTATCAATGATTATTACGATGTTAAGATCGATTTTATCAATAATCCCGGTCGTGTAGTGGTGGGGAAAAGCATTCCCCGAAGGCACGCCATTCTTCTGCATGGAGTATTATCGATTGCTGGTATTGCATTAGGTGTTTTGCTGTCGTTGTGGATTGTAGTTGTGAATATTTTCTCGGTTGCATTGTTGTGGTTTTATTCCAATCTGTTGAAAAGGTTACCCTTTGTGGGAAACCTGGCGGTGGCCTTGCTCACGGGTTTATCATTGGCCATTCTGGATATTGTTTACGAATCGCCTGATCTGCTGGTCATCATCTACGCAACGTTTGCCTTTTTTATCACCCTGGTGCGGGAACTCATCAAGGATATGGAAGATCTAAAAGGTGATACAACGTATGGATGTAAAACCATTCCCGTTATCTGGGGCATTCGTAAAACAAAGAGCCTGGTGTACTGGATACTGGCGATCTTTTCCGTTACAGTCCTTTTTATTAATCTGGTGTATGTGAAGTTACCGGTAATTTACTTTCTGATGATGTTATTTGTTCCGCTGGCGTGGCTGGTTCAACAATTACATAAGGCAGATACGAAGCGGGATTTTGCCTGGCTCAGTAGTTTTTGTAAAGTGATTATGTTGTTGGGTATTTTAAGTATGGCACTTGTTTAAGGTGTTAATGTGCTTATGTGTTTAGGTATTTATGTTGACATGGAGAATTATTTTAAGTAAGAATTAAGTTGTCGGACAGTGCATCACCATATCACCACATCAACGCACCATTACATCGAATTGCGATTTTCGCATCCGGAAGCGGAACCAATGCGGAAGAAATTTTTACCTATTTTAAAGATCACATTACAATAAAAGTATCAGCGTTGCTTTCCAACAATCCTGAAGCGTATGCCCTGGTGCGTGCTGCCAACCACGGTGTACCGACAGTTGTATTTAACCGAAAGCAATTCAGGGAAACTAATGAAATTGTGAATTGGTTGAAACAACATGAAATAACGCACCTGGTGTTGGCCGGTTTTTTATGGCTGGTGCCGGAAAATCTGGTACAGGCATTTTCCGGGCGAATCATTAACATACATCCTGCGCTCTTGCCGAAGTATGGTGGAAAGGGAATGTATGGGAGTATGGTACACGAGGCTGTAAAAGCATCAGGTGACACGGAAACAGGAATCACCATTCATGAAGTAAATGAAAAGTATGATGATGGAGTCATTCTCTTCCAAGCTGCTTGTCAGATTCGTCCTACAGATACTCCAGAAGATATCGCAAACAATGTTCACGCGTTGGAACATGCCTGGTATCCTAAAGTTATTGAGGACTGGATAGCAAAGAGATAGCCATTTTTCTTCAATCAACAAAGGACTGATGCCTTCCGCCTTATCTAGGATTTAGGCCTGTACAAACGAAAAATCAAAAAGTGATACCATAAAAGTTTGAATTCGCATTGTAATTATTTAATTTCAATTCATTAACGAATACAGTTCAGCAAGAGGTTTTTAAGTGCCCGGCTGCGCGATAATTATTTGGTTCACATAAAATCAAAAGCATGACTTTATTATTTGGTATGCCCGGTGGAATGGAATGGATTCTGATTCTTGGTGTTTTATCCATATTAGTTATCCTTCCATTAATAGCAATTGTTGACATCCTTCGAAGTGAATTCAAAAACTCCAATGATAAATTGGTCTGGATAATAGTGGTATTGTTTATGCCATTCTTGGGCTCACTGATCTATTTTGTGGTTGGCCGTGGTCAAAAGATTACCACATAAGCCTTAGTGCTTTATAGTGCTAAGGTGTGTTTACCTCATTAAACGGTAAACTCGGATCATTGTCAGTCCAGCTCATCGGATACTTCGGATCTAAAAACTCAAGTGCATCTGTTGTCAGGTACAGCGGCTTGAACGTATCAATCATAACAGCCAGCTCATGCGTTTCTTTGGCGCCAATACTTTTTTCTACCGTGCCCGGATGTGGTCCGTGGGGCAAGCCTCCGGGATGCAGCGTAAACGATCCGCGCTCAATGCCTCTGCGGCTCATGAAATTCCCTTCTGCATAATACAGCACTTCATCACTGTCGATGTTACTGTGGTTATACGGTGCTGGTATCGCCAGAGGATGGTAATCAAATAAGCGGGGCACAAAGGAACAGATCACAAAGTTGTGTGCCTGGAAAGTCTGGTGTACCGGAGGCGGCTGATGGATACGCCCGGTGATGGGCTCAAAATCATGAATAGAAAATGCATAGGGCCACAAAAATCCATCCCATCCTACCAAATCAAGTGGACTGTAATCATAGATGTAGTGATGCAGAAATCCCTGCTTTTTGATCTTCAACAGAAATTCGCCTTTGCTGGTGTCGGTAACCAATTCGTGTGGAGGCCGGATATCCCGCTCGCAATACGGAGAATGTTCCAGCAATTGGCCCAGATCACTTCGGTAACGATTCACAGTTTCAACAGGTGAGGCGGATTCAACAATCAATAACCGAAGTGGCCCTTCCTCGAATTCAAGTTTATAAATTACCGTACGCGGGATAACAACGTAATCGCCCTGCTTTATTTCCAATTTACCGAATGGTGAAAGAAGTACGCCTTGCCCATCGTGAATATAGATCACTTCATCGCCCTCGGCATTCTTGTAGAAGTAATCCATTTTTCGCTGGCGTGGTGAGCAAATGGAAATGGAACAGTCGTTGTTTTTCAATAACACTTTTCGGGCGTCCAGGAAATCCTCCCCGGTAGTTCCAACCTTTGAAGTATTTAAATGGGTTTGCCGAAGGCTGTAATCCTCCACGATTTTCGGACCATAGGGAATTTGGTCTTTAAGCATTTTAATTCGCGTGGGCGGGTTGATGTGGTAAAGATTGGAATAGATACCTGAAAACCCTTCTGAACTTACTAGTTCTTCATGATACAGACTTCCATCTGGCTGACGAAATTGAGTGTGGCGTTTATGTGGGATGTTCCCCAGGCGGTAGTAATACATAGTGAATTAATTTGAAGTTAAAATTAACAGGAATAATCGTTGATCAGTTGGTATCTGAACATAAATGCACTCCTTTATGAATCAGCAGGAATCAGCGATAACACTAACTCCTCGTAGGTAATGTACCTTAAATGACTAGTACAAAATTTAGAGCACTCGTTTAAGCCCTTAACTGATCGTTCTCCTTTACCAGGCCACTTACAGGTTTTGTCTATTCAATTCCGGTATCCGATCAAAGACCCTCAGCGATTGTAGAAAGATTTCGTTGGTTTCATTGATGATTGGAAACAACCCGTCATTTCCCCAGAGTCTACGTGCAATCTGTGCCTTCACATGTATTTCAAAAATTTTGCGGCTGCGTTTCAGGTCGGCATAGTCGGGTTTCACTTTATTGCGCTGACCAATCACTACGAGATCATTCAGCATTTTATCCGTAACGGTAAACTTGCTGCGAAAATGTTCAAAGCCTTTGGCTTCCAGTGCCTCCTTATTATTCTGGGCGTAGTTGAAGGAATATTCGTAAATAGAAAGCGAGGAATACAAGGCATTTAAATAATGGCTGTTCACCGATGTATCGAGCGGAACAAAATAATCGGGCATAATCCCTCCGCCACCGTACACGGTGCGTCCGTTCACTGTTTTATAGGTCAGTGAGTCATTGAGCTTAATGCTGTCGGCATGAAAGAATTCTCCCTTCTTATATCGTTCAATGATATCGAGTGAATACATATCTTCATCATCGTAAGGCTTTTGAATGGACCGACCACTGGGTGTGTAGTACCGTGAAATGGTAAGCCGTAATTCCGATCCATCGCTGAGATCAAACGGGTTTTGAACCAATCCTTTGCCAAAAGAACGCCTGCCCACAATCAGGGCGCGGTCATTATCCTGTAATGCTCCGGCCAGAATTTCTGATGCGGAAGCACTGCCTTCGTTCACCAATATAATCAAGTCACCGTTTTCAAAATTTCCTTTGGTGGTAGAAGAGGCGTTGGTGTTCAGGCGTTTATCTTTACCATCGGTGTACACAATCTTTTTACCAGCCGGAAGAAATTCATCGGCAAGGTCTATGGCCATGCTCATATAGCCTCCGCCATTACCTTGCAGATCAAGGATCAGTTTGGTCATTCCCTGACCTTTCAGTTTGCTAAGGGCCCGTAAAAATTCTTCATGTGTCGTGGCAGAAAAGCGGTTCAGTTTAATATAGCCGACTTCCGCATTAACCATGTAGGAAACATCTACGGAGTATTGTGGAATTTTATCGCGAACGATGGTGAAATCAAGAACATCGGACTTTCCCCGCAAAACGGTAACAGTAACTTCAGAGCCCCTCGGACCTTTTAACAGGCGCATAACCTCCTGAGTGGTAATTCCGATTCCAGCTACGCCTTCGCCATCCACTAGTATAATCTTATCTCCCGATCTTATACCCAATGCCTCTGAAGGACCGCCACTCAGTGCTGTTACCACTATAATGGTATCCTGAAAAATATTAAACTCAACTCCAATGCCATCAAAGTTGCCGCGCAACTCTTCGTTGGCCATCACCCTGTCACTGGCAGAAATATATACCGAGTGCGGATCTAATTTTGACAGCAGGTGACGTATTGACTCATCCACCAGCTTATCGGTTTTAATATCATCAACATACTTGGTGTCGATATAGGTTAGCACTTCCCTAAGTTTCTGTACATCTTTACCCACATCACGGGAGGGTTTTTGGGTATTAAAGGTGGCTCCTATAAACACGCCTGCCGCAAGGCCAAGGCACAGAACAAGGGGTAATGCTATCTGGTTACTCGTGTTTTTGGGTTGATCATTTATCATGCTAAATCGTATAATGCTTCTTTAACGATCAATGGTAACAAATGTTAAGGATACTTTATTCCAGTTGGTCGGGTTAAATTGCCAAAATTCCCTCATTATGCCGGATCCGGGCTCAGACCGATAGTTTTTTATCTTCTTTCTCTATATTTGATGGAGAATGGATTCCACTGCCTTACATCGAAAGCGCATTTCAGAATTGATTGAAGAGAACTATGTGCATGCCTATGTGCTCTTTTATTTCGGAATCCGGTTCGATAAATATTCGGAACATACGCTGGAGCAGGCGTGTATCGAAAAGGGATTGAAAGTTGAGCAGGTAGTACGGGAACTGGAATCCCCTACCCATCTAAAAGAAGAAGATCTTCCGCTTTTTTCCTATCCGATCGATCTGATCATCGAATACCTTAAACATTCCCATTTTTTATTCATCAAACACAAGCTGCCCTATATTGCCCGGCTGGCCGAAAACTTTAAGGCCGATCATGATGCTTATAAGGCTGTTGAGCGTGATCTGAAAATTGTCTTACCATTGTTTATCGAAGATTTCATTCATCATATTTACGAGGAGGAAGACACCCTTTTTAGCTATATCAAAACACTAGAGCGGGCGTCAAAAGGCACGTATGTTCCCACCAAATTATACCAGATAATGGAAAGGTTCTCCATTCAGAAATTTGCAGTGGAACACGAATCCCATGATGATGAGATGCAGGGCATCAGGAGAATCACCAACGACTATTCCTTAAAATCCGATGCGCCACTTTCGGTGAAGGTAATCTATAACGAATTACGCGACTTTGAAAAAAGTCTGATTACACACGCCCGGATTGAAAATGAAATTCTTTTCCCGAAGGCCATGATGCTGGAAACACAAGTGAAGCAGATTTTTGTGGAGCGCATCCGGTACAATTAATCATGGGCAGAATTCTGGCCATTGATTACGGAACAAAGCGAACCGGCCTTGCTGTTACCGATCCGTTACGCATAATTGCCACTGCACTCGACACAGTACCCACAAATGATGTATTACACTATCTGAAAACATATTGCGCGCGCGAACCTGTCGATGAAGTTGTAATCGGGATGCCGCGAACATTGCAAAATGAAGATTCTTCGTTAGCGCCCTATGTGCGGAAATTTATTATACAATTGAAAGAGGCATTTCCGGAAAAACCCATACATGAAGCAGACGAGCGCTTTACCAGTGCGCTTGCCCAGCGGGCTATGCTGGAGGGAGGCATGAAGAAAAAAGACCGCCAGGTAAAAGGAAATGTAGACAAGATCAGCGCAGTGTTGATACTGCAGCAGTTTATGGCTGCACAATAATTCAAGATTATGTATTTTCGGATTGTATCATAAGGTGTTTATCATAAATCCATGACCCCAATCATTACTTACCTTCCGTTAGTGGTAATCAGCGTAACCGCGCTTGCGGGTTTGCGGGTCTATTTCATTCATTCACCAACTCCCCTCAGAATACTTTCACAATTATGGTTGCTTACGTTTGCTATTGAAGTATTGGGCTATATCGTTCGTGAGTTGACGGACAAGGAGAATCAATGGATGTACAATTTGTACCATTTTTTCTTTTTCTTTTTTTTGTCAACTATTTTCTTTCATGTATTGGAAAATAGCAGGATCAAACTAACCATTCAGATTTTTTATGCCGTCTTTATTGTGTTCATGTTGATCAACAGTTTATTTATACAAGGATTAACAAATGTTCAATCCCTTACCTATGTTGTGGGCGGTGTTTTTATGATTTATTTATCAGGGGCGTACATTTGGCAGCTCTTTGTTAGTACAGATAATGAAAAAATAAGCGGTGATCCATTTTTCTGGCTCAGCTTTGGATTAATCGTATACTGTGGAGGTACCGTTCCCTTTTTTGGCATGTTCAATTATTTGCAGGATAATTTCTACGAGTTTACGGAGTTCTATTTACTGTACATATCCAACGCATTTGCTATCTTTCTTAACATCCTGGTCTTGATTGCCTTTTTATGCAGGAAAAGCTATCCGAAGTAATTCTAATATTGGTTGGAAGCACTCTAACCACCCTTATTCTGGCGACCCTAATCGTCATTGCTTTGTTCATTGGACAAAAGCGAAAATTCAGACACAGAAAAGAGTTGATTGATCTGAAACATAATTACGATCAAGAGGTTCTGAAAACGCAATTGGAAACGCAAACACAAACCTTTGAAACCATTTCTCAGGAACTTCACGATAATGTCGGGAACCTGATCTCCATGGCCATGGTACAAATGAAGGCTGGTGTTG
>CAZCRJ010000011.1:0-2576 GCA_964501015.1 uncultured Roseivirgaceae bacterium
CGGTATAAAAGTTCACCTTCCGGTACTGAATACCTCTTCCGGTTTAATGATAATTTTCCAGCCTTTATTCTCATCAGTATTGTAGTTGCCTTATTCATGGGCCTTACCGTTAGTGCAGAAGAAATTATCCGCGACCGGAAAATACTTAAACGGGAAAGTTTTCTTAACCTCAGTTGGAATAGCTACCTGATTTCAAAGGTGGCCATCTTATTTTCCTTATCGGCCATTCAAACTTTACTGTTTGTGTTGGTAGGGCATTCCCTGTTGGAAATTGAATGGCGGATGATTCTGCCCTTCTGGCTGGTGTTATTTTCCGTTTCCTGCATGTCGAATGTACTGGGGCTCAGCATTTCCTCCGCGTTTAATTCAGCTGTAACGGTTTATGTTTTAATCCCGCTGTTGTTGATTCCCCAGTTGATTCTTAGCGGTGTGCTATTTAAATATGATAGATTAAATGAGCTGATTGGTTCAAAAAGTAAAGTCCCCCTCATTGCAGACCTGATGGCATCCCGCTGGGCCTATGAAGCACTTGCCGTGTATTCGTTTAAAAATAATTCCTACCAGAATCCCTTTTACTTCTATGAGAAGGTGGAATCGCAAGCCGATTTCCGGTCAGTTTACATTGCCGATGAATTGGAATTCAAAAGGCGGTACATTGCCAATCACCTCACCTCTCCTCAGGACTCAGTTCAGAAAATACTCAGGGAAAACCTTGAAATCATACGAACAACTTTGCGTGATGATTATTTTAAGCAAGAACTTGAAACTTTAAACATTGATTATCCTTGGAACCCCGAAATGTTTACCCCGGAATTTAATGACCGGCTAGAAAAATACATCCAGGAATACAGGCAATTTTACCAGGAGGCGTATAGAAAGGCCGTTGCAAGTAAGGAGCAATTACTTTTCGAATTGGAAAAATCCCATACTCATTCAACAACTAAGTTTAAAGACCGGTATACCAACGAAAGTCTGGAAGATCTTGTAAAAAATACATCTACCAAGAACCGGCTTATTGAGTATGAAGGAGAACTAGTACAGAAAATAAACCCCGTTTTTTTAGATCCTCCTAATGCCGGATTTTTTAATTACCGGGCGCACTTTTTTGCTCCGGCAAAATGGATGTTTGGCACATTATGGGACACCTACTTTTTTAATATTGCGGTTATCTGGCTAATGACTGCCGGATTTTATGGTATCTTGTATTTTGAGTGGCTTAGAAAGCTGGTCAACCTTTTTAGCAAGTAGATTGTGAGCAGGTAAATCGCTTAATAATTCTACTTGGTCGGGAAGGCCGAATTATTAACTTTGTACACTCATGATTTTGCACCTATGAAATATCCAATGCTATGGTCAATCTGTCCCGCACATGAAAATTGTGAAATTTGCCATAATCACCCTGCTGGTTGCCGCTTGTTCATCCGATAAAAAATCAAGTGAGCAGGCTTTTCTGGAATCGTTGGATTCTGAAAAATCTGCACAAACAACTGCTTCCGAAGCAGCCATCGCGGACATCCTGCAGCAGATTCCCAGTCCGCTTGAAATTTCAGTGCTCCTGAAACAATCCGGTAAACGGTATAATCGCGAAATCCTGAATTCGCCCGATAACCTCTCCAAATACAACAGCAATTACAAGAAGGCTCTCAATCTTGGAATTTATGGTACCGATTTAGGATACACCAATATTTATGAGCAGAATAAAGACGGTGTAAACTACATCGAAGTTATTAAACGGCTTGCTGATGGGTTGAGTATCGGACAGTTTTTTGACATTGAAACCATTGGCAGGCTTGCTTCCAACAGTAAAAATCTGGACTCCCTGTTGCTGATTACAACACAAAATTTTAACAGTATTAACCACTACCTTCAAACCCAGGGACGCGCCAGTGTAAGTGTTCTGCTGTTGTCTGGCGGCTGGCTTGAAGCCTTGCACATTACCTGTAACATCGCTGCAAGTGACCCTACCAATACCTTGTTGCAGGAAAAAATAGGTGAGCAAAAAGTTATTCTAAATAATATAATTTCGCTCCTAACATTCTATAAAGATACCGATCAGAATATGGCATCGTTATTGGAAGACATGCAGGAACTAAGAAAAGTTTTTGACAAAGTGATCATTACCTACACCTATAAAGAATCAACTTTTGACATTGTAGATGGGGTAATGGTAATTAAAGACAACAGCACATCAAGTATTGATATTTCGCTGGACACGGTTAATGAAATCCGCACCCTTGTTGGCTCAATTCGAAACAAGATTATAGACTAAGATTTAACGATCACTTATGAAAAAGTTTCTCTTTTTTATTCTGTCAGTTTTTATGCTTACATCGTTAGAAGCATCCGCACAGTGCAATGCAGAAAACCTATCGAATGATTGCATACCTAAACTGACTTCCGGTTTTAATTTTTTGAAAAGCTATAAAGTAGATGGCGTTGGCGGCACGAAAGATAAAGTGGAATATTCTTATGTGTTTACAAAGGGTACGCAATACATGATCAACATTTGTGCTCCAGCTCAACCCACCGATGGCGTTATCGTAACCTTATTTGATTCGCAACGCAATAAAGTGGCT
>CAZCRJ010000011.1:2586-14849 GCA_964501015.1 uncultured Roseivirgaceae bacterium
ATGCTACCGGGATTTACTACATCCAGTATACCTTTGACGAGTCCGTTTCCTATTGCGCTGGAAGTGCAATGGGCTTCAAGCGATAACATTACTAACCATTACCCTTTAACCCTTCCACTTGTGGCGGGGTTTTTTATTTGCCCAACCCCTTAATCCATGAAAGAGAAACTCCTTGAATTCTCCTTTACGGCACGCTACTACCAACTGGGAAACCTGAATGCTGAGACCCGTCAAATTTGGTTTGTGCTGCATGGCTATGGACAACTCGCAAGGTATTTCAGCAAAAAGTTTAGTCAGTTAACTGAACATAACATCTGCGTAATTGCCCCTGAAGGACTTTCCAGGTTTTACCTTGAACCTGTAGAGAGCAGGGCTCTAACCGGAAATAATCGCGTGGGCGCTACCTGGATGACTGCAGAAAACCGGCTTATGGATATTGAAAACTATATTACTTTTCTGAATGCCGTTCAAAAAAAAGTAATGGCCGAGTTCTCCCATATACCGGTAACGCTGCTTGGATTTTCTCAGGGCGTTGCAACGGCTTGCCGATGGGCACTCCATTCTCCTGAACTTTTTGCGCGTATTGTTTTATGGGCAGGAATTTTTCCTCCGGACATGGACTTTACACGTGGCAAGGAAATTTTATCCAAAAAGGAGGTGGTGATTGTGTATGGCAATCAGGATCCCTATATCACAAACCAGCGAGTTGCTGAACTTACTCACCTTACAAACATGCTGGGAATACAGCCTCCTGTTATCACTTTCGAAGGTGGTCATGAAATAGATGAAACAACGTTAGTTACGCTTTGCTAAAGTTCCTTTTTAACCAGTGTTGCGCTGCCTTGCGCTGTAGGAAAAACGGTAATTTCTGCAAGCATGACATGCTCTGGTCTGGTTATAACATAAAGTATAATATCTGCAATATCCTGCGGTAGTAGTGGTTTATATCCCTGGTAAACTGTTGTTGCCCGTGCTTCATCTCCCTTGAATCTTACCAGCGAAAATTCTGTCTCCACAAGGCCTGGGTTAATGGAGGTAACCCGAATCCCAAACGGATTAAGATCCATGCGCATGCCCTTGGTTAAGGCGTCCACGGCAAATTTACTGGCACAATACACGTTACCATTTTGATAGACCTCTTTGCCTGCAATGGAGCCAAGATTAATGATGTGTCCTTGCTTACGTAACGTCATGCCCGGCACAACTTCCTTTGTAACATACAACAGCCCTTTAACATTTATGTCGATCATGGCATCCCAATCGCGTACATCCCCGGTTTGAATCGGGTCAAGCCCGTGGGCATTTCCTGCATTATTAACCAGCACATCGATGGCTCTCCAGTTTTCAGGCAGTGACTGAAAAGCGTGCTGAACTTCTTTTTGATCACGTACATCAAACTGAAGTGTTTCAACGGAAGTAAGCTTACCCAGTTCAGCTTTCTCTTTCTCAAGCCTGTCTGCTCTTCGTCCGCAGAGGATTAAATTAAATTCATGCGTGGCCAACAAATGCGCGGTAGCTTTCCCGATACCGGAAGTGGCACCCGTAATTAATGCAATACGTTTCATTATTGAAAAATCAAGTAAACGGTAACCGTGTTCGTATTTATTCGGGATAAGGATTTGCCCGGATCACTTTGGGGATTTTCCAGTATGTCAATCATACCTCGTGAGAATCGTATTTCAGGGGAAAATTTGAATAAAGGAAAGTATAAATCAAACCCTAAACCGGCTTCCAGGTTAAGGTTGAAATTGGTTACTTCTAACGAATTGGTTACGTTGGCTACATCCCTATTTCCAGATGCTTCTATTCCAGGCTTAAGACCTCCAATCATATACATGCGGATATTCCCCCTGCGCATTGATTTATATTTCACCAGCACCGGAACTTCAACCATGGTGGTTTCCACCAGTTGTTCACTGGTTTGATCAGAGGAATACAGGTAGGTCAGGGAGTTTTCATAAAAAGCTACCTTAGGCGTAATCCGGAAATCCACAAATTCATGCGCCCGGTAATTCACAATAAATCCTAATGAAAACCCGGGTTTCCATTTCGGATTAACGGCAACCACCGTATCCATGGCAGGGGTAACAAATAAATCGGAATATTTAATTTGGTAAGAAGATGTGTGCAACCCGATTAAAAAGCCATACGTAATCTTTCGCTTCTCATCATAAAAAGGATTATTCTTTCTTGCCCAAAAATACCCCTGGGACTTTGCCGATCCGGAGAGTAACACCAGCAGAACGAAAACTACTTTTGCGCGATGTAAATAGAGCTTATTCCGAAGGTCAGCAGTTCGCATGAAACATTTTTAAATCCAACTTCTTTTAGAATAGCAATAAAAGCATCACCATCTGGAAATGCTTCAACTGATTCGGGTAAGTAACTATAGGCCGACTTATCCTTTGAAATCCAACTACCGAGTTTAGGTAAAATGGTTTTAAAATAAAAATTATAGACCTGTTTAAACGGAAAACTCCGGGGTCGAGAGAACTCCAGTATCACTACCAAGGCTCCGGGTTTCATTACCCTGAAAATTTCACTTAATCCTTTCGACAAGTGTTCGAAGTTCCGTACACCAAAGGCAACGGTAACCGCATCGAATTTATTTTCCTCAAAGGGAAGATTTTCTGAATCGGCCAGTACCATATCGATTATGGTTGACACTCCCTTTGTTACCATTTTCTTCCGGCCCACCTCCAGCATGCCTTCCGAGATGTCCACGCCTATGATGCGTTCGGGTTTTAAGGATAACGCCTGGATCGCAAAATCGCCTGTGCCGGTAGCTACATCCAGCATAAGTTTAGGCTTTGATGGCGCCAAAATTCGGATGGCTCTTTTCCTCCACCCTTTATCTATTCCCAGGCTTAAAAAATGATTGAGAAAGTCATACCGGTGGCTGATGTTATCAAACATACGGGCCACCTGTTCCTTCTTTGATAGATTTTCTTCTTTATAGGGTACAACCTGCATGTGTATCGTTTAGTCTATAACACTTAAGCGGGCGAAATTGCTAAAAATCCGGCAATAAAAAAGCCTCCAATTAGGAGGCCTTTATCCATTTCTTTCTTCGGTCAGTTTGAAATCACCCTGAATTCTACCCTTCTGTTCAGCTCCCTGCCGTCCGCTTCATCGTCATTGCTGGCAATAGGACGTGTTTTACCATACCCTTTGGCTACAATTCTTCGTGAATCGATTCCCTTTTTGGTCAGAAAATCCTTTACTGCTTCTGCCCTGCGCTGGGAAAGCGTCATATTGTATGCGGCTGTCCCAACATAATCAGTATGTCCTGCAATCTCAACCTGCATAGTCGGATTCTGTGCCATCATGCGCTCAAGCTTATTCAATTCGTTATACGACTCCTGTTTGAAGGTAGCCTTGTCAAAATCAAAGTAGATATTACGGAGTACCAATACTGCACCAGTCTGAACTTTTCGCAATTCAATGGTGCGTGTAAGTACTTTTGGCTGAGCAGAAACTCCTTCTAACCGCACATTTTGCGACACAAACATATACCCCTCATGCTCAACCGAAAGCCTGTATTCCTTTGCCTCTGCGGCAACAATTGAAAATTCAGTAATTCCAGCTCCCTTACCACTTGAAGGCACAATGATGTTGTCACGCATTCCCTCCAATCGCACTCTGGCTTCTACCGGTTGGCGTGTTACTGCATCAAGAACTGTAATGGTGTAACGCAACGGTTGCAGTTGTGTACCCGGTACCTTTGCATCAGGAGTACCATCAGCAGGATTGACGACCGGTGTAGTCGGTGATACATCCGGTTTCTTCGCTGCAAGAGCAGGATCCGGAAGTGTAATTACATAAATGTCATCATACCCCAATCCATCTTCCCGAACAGAAGAGTAATATCCTCGCTTTCCGTCTTTTGTACTTACAAAGTAAATGTCATTATCGGGTGTATTGATCGGGTAGCCCAGATTCTCCGGCTCCGACCACTCATTTGTTCCTTCGTCAAAAACTGTTTTATAAATATCAAATCCACCCATTCCCTGATGACCCTTTGAGCTGAAGTAGAGCGTCTTTCCATCGTAATCGATAAAGGGTCCGTCATCATCATAGGGCGTGTTGATTTTATCGCCCAGGTTCTTGATATCTACCCACTGACCGCTTGAGTTAATGGTAGCTTTATAGATATCCAGCAAGCCAAATCCTCCGGGGCGATTGCTGGAGAAATACAGGGTCTTTTCATCCTTAGAAATACTCACTGATTTCTCAGCATAACTGGAGTTTACCATACCCGGCAAAGGTTTAGGTTCGCTCCAGGATCCATCGGGTTGTTTCTTAATAAAGAAAATATCGCCCCCATTATCATCCCTATGAACAAAGAGTGTGTTACCATCTGCGGATAGCGCCAGGTTGGAATCATGGTAAATGGAATTCACTTTCGGTCCCATATTCTCAGCAGGCTGCCACTTTCCGTTCACTTTGCGGGAAATAAAAATATCTTCCCAGGGTTTGTTGTCTTCGTATACGTTTTGATTCAGGTTGCCTTCCCTCCGTCTGGTGGTGAAAATAATTTCGTCTTCAGCTTCGTTCAATACAGGTGCATAATCATCCCATTCGGAATTGATTTGCAACCCCATGTTAACTATGGAATAATTTTCGGGATGCTGAACATAAATTTTAGCATTCTCACATTCATATATATTTCGTTCCACCTCTTCAATGGTAACCTTATCTTTTCCCTGATAGTTTGGCTTACTGTTATGCCGTGTGATATACCGTTTGTAGTAATCTATGGCTTTATCAAATTCATATCCATAGTGATAGCTTCTGCCGATCCAGTATTCCAGATCGAACCGGTAATTAGGGTCAAGCTGATAAACCCTTAAAAAATACTGCGCAGCCATATCCTTACCAACGGTTTGCAAATGATAATACCCTGCATCAAAGTTCGCTTTCAGATTATCCGGATCCAGGTTGGCAGCCTGAACCAACACATCGCGGATATCGTCATTGGCCTGGGAGCCGGCCTTCATATCTTCTGCTAGTTTTAAATACTCAATGGCTTGCTGTTTTTTATCCTGGCTATAGCCTGTAAGAAAAGCCCCAGCGACAGCTAAAAAAAACAGTATACTTCGGATACTGGACATGTCAAATACGGGTTAATGACTAAAATTGTTAATTGCCTTAAAAAATATCTATGCCAATATAGGAAAAACCACCTCAGATCAGCACAAATTTGCACATAAAGATGCGGAATTCTATAATAACCTACGTTAGTACGAAAGTATCACTTTAAATATTTCTAATGGAAATTCACGGAGCAGAGTTCATCTCCAGCATAACCCATCTGGCAGCACTGCCCGAAAAACAACTCCCGGAGTTTGCTTTCATTGGCCGGTCCAATGTGGGTAAGTCTTCCCTGATCAATATGCTTACCAGGCGTAAGCAACTTGCCAAAACTTCGAACAAGCCGGGTAAAACTCAAACAATCAATCACTTCCTGATCAATGACGCGTGGTACCTGGTGGATTTACCAGGTTATGGGTATGCCAGTGTAAGTAAAGATGTAAAATCGGGCTTCGGTAAAATTATCGAGAACTACGTTACCAAAAGCAAGAACCTATACTGTTTATTCATCCTGGTGGATATCCGGTTAAAGCCACAGCTCATCGACTTGAGTTTTATCAATTGGGCGGGTAGTAAGGAAGTGCCCATTGCCCTGGTGTTTACCAAAGTAGATAAACTCTCAAAAACTAAAACACTTCATCTACGGAAACAATTTGAACAGGAATTATTAACCTACTGGGAGGATCTGCCTCCTGTTTTTATGACCTCTGCAGAAAAGAAAACCGGAAGAGATGTCGTACTAAACTTCATTCATGAGGCACTTCCAACCAAAAGGTAAAATTTGATTAGTTTTGGCAATAACTAATTGTTCACTAATGACACTCGAAGACATTGCGACCATCTCCGGCAAGGGAGGACTTTACAAGGTTTTGAAGCCTACAAAATCAGGGATGATTTTGGAATCCCTTGATGAGGTTAAAACCAAAATTGTTGCAACGCCTAACAATAAGCTTTCGGTGTTGAGCGAAATCTCCATCTATACCACTACCAAAGAAGGCACTGTGCCCTTGTTGGATGTATTAAAAAAGATCAAGGCTGAATTTGGTAATGACCCCGGTTTAGATGCTGATGCTGAGGGCACAGAACTTAAAGCTTTTTTGAAATCAATTTTGCCGGAATACGATGAAGACCGGGTATATGTGTCGGATATTAAAAAGCTTGTAAAGTGGTATAGCATTTTGCTAACACACGTGCCGGAAGTATTTACTACGGAAGAAGATTCATCAGCGGTAAAAGAATGAGGGCCTGATGTGAGGCCGGATTACCATCACGCCTGTTCGGCCATCTCCACCATATTACTTGACCCAACATAAAACGGAACACGCTGATGTAGCGTTGTTGGCTGGATGTCCAGAATGCGGTTAACACCATCAGTAGCCTTGCCTCCTGCCTGCTCGGCAATAAAAGCCAGGGCATTGCATTCGTAAACCAACCGTAATTTTCCGTTCGGATCTTTCGCTGTTGCCGGATAGATGTAGATGCCTCCTTTGAGCATATTCCGGTGAAAGTCGGCCACAAGTGAACCGATGTACCGCCCGGTATAATTATTGTCTTTGCAGAATTTCAGATAATTTCTCACCGATTGGGGAAAAGAATTATAGGATCCCTCATTAACAGAAAATATTTTACCATCGGCCGGTATTTTCATATCCAGATTGGAAAGAAAATATTCACCCAGCGTTGACTCATAGGTAAAAGCATGTACACCATGACCGGTAGTGTAAACCAAAATTGTTGATGAGCCATAAAGGATATATCCTGCCGCTACCTGCTCCGATCCCTTTTGTAAAATATCTTCCTGCTGAATGGGAGTACCTGCTTTACTTTTGCGCCTGTAAATAGAAAAAATAGTACCAATAGAAACATTTACATCAATATTGGATGAACCATCCAGCGGATCAATGGCAATTACATATTTACCATCATTGGTCAGATCATGAAACGATTCACTTTCTTCAGAGATCAACGCACAGGCTTCCCCACCTTTCATTAAGGCCCGACTAAACCGGATGTTTGCCAAAACATCAAGTTTTTGTTGTTGTTCGCCACCTGTATTAGTGGTACCAATGGCGCCCATAATATCGATAAGACCCGCTTTATTGACTTCCCGGTTAACCACTTTCGAAGCCAGGGCGATATCGCGTAACAATTGAGATAGTTCTCCACTTGCATACGCAAACTGATCCTGATTGCTTTTAATAAACCTGTCGAGGGCACTTCCAATGGGCTGGGCTATCCTGGATTCTTCCATCATTATTCTTTTTTCCTTTTAAACGTGATCTTTATACCTGTAAAATTAACCTGCAAACGATTTAGAACAACGATTATGAAGATTTTTAAATTCGGTGGCGCATCGCTTAAAGATCCCGATGCTGTACGTAACATGGCCACCATACTACAGAACTATCGTCATGAACCCTTAGTCGTAATAGTATCCGCCATGGACAAAACCACGAACGCTCTGGAGAAAGTACTACGGGTATATTCTACCGGTGGTGACTATCAGGAGGAACTCCAGACACTCAGGAGTTTTCATGCTTCCATGATCAGCGCACTACTTAAGGAAGCAGCGCCCGTAATTGCTCGACTTGACGAACTCCTGGTCGAGTTGACCAGTGCATTGCATACAATAGGTGAAGATGACTGGAAATATGATCAGGTGGTTTCCACAGGCGAAATGTTGTCGTCAATTATTGTTCATGCTTATCTTGATTCTATTGGCTTTACCTCCACCTGGGCAGATGCCCGAACACTAATTCAAACCGACAGCACCTATCGTGAAGGGCGGGTAGACTGGACTATAACTTCGCAACGAATAAATCAATTTATGTTGCAGGCACCCCATAACCTGATGCTGACACAAGGCTTCATTGCTGCCGATACTTCCGGCAATACTACTACCCTGGGCAGGGAAGGATCTGATTATACTGCCGCCATTTTTGGCTCGTGCCTGAAAGCCGAATCGGTAACCATCTGGAAAGATGTTCCTGGAGTGATGAACGCTGACCCAAAGCGGTTGCCTGCTGCCATCGTATTTGAGGAACTTCCCTATTCCGAAGCCGCAGAAATGACGTACTATGGTGCCTCGGTAATCCATCCAAAAACCATTAAACCTCTGGCTTTAAATAACATTCCGTTATACGTAAAAAGCTTTAATAACCCTGCCCTATCCGGCACTAAAATTCATGCCTGTAAAATTGATAATCTTCCACCCCTTGTTGTGTTCAAAGATAACCAGTGTTTGGTTTCGTGCAAGGTTACCGACTTTACCTTTGTAAACGAGGAACAACTCTCCACCATCTTCCATGCCTTGTCTGAACTGAATATAAAGCTTAACGTGATGCAAAACTCTGCCATTTCATTTTCCTTTTGTATCGATTTTCGGGAGAGCAAACTCATCGCTTTGCTAAACCGACTTCAGTCACATTTCGAAGTGTACTACAACACCAATCTTACCCTGATTACAATCAAGAATTATGATGCGGAAAGCATGGAAGAGTATCGTACACAACCGGGTATTGTATTGGAACAGTTGTCACGCTCTACCCTTCAGGTATTGGTGAAAGGATAGTATTAACGTAAGTGATGCTGTTCAATATGTAGCAACAGTTGCGCTGTTGAACGATCAAGGATTTCAAACACTTCCTGAAAGCCCCGCTCACCGCTATAATAGGGATCAGGAACTTCTCCATGCACATTCACAGGATCAAACTGTCGCATGAGCACCAGTTTATGCTTGTGCTCTATTGCATTGGGTAAGCGCAAAATGTTTTGATAGTTACTCCTGTCCATTGCCAGAATCAAATCGTACTGCACCAGGTCTTCTTCGCTTAGTTGTCGGCCGCGATGATAAATGGATATCCCGTTTTTTAGTGCATTAGCTTGTGTACGTTCATCCGGCATATCGCCAATGTGATAGTTGGAAGTGCCGCAGGAATCCGCCTCAATATCCTTAGTTAACCCTTTTAGTGAAACCTTGTGTTTAAAGATTGCCTCCGCCAAGGGTGAACGGCAAATATTTCCAAGACAAACAAATAATACTTTTACTTTAGCCATGAGATGGAACCAAACCTGTACCCGACTTTACTTTTTTCCGCACTAAAACTAATCAGTATTTTTTAGATTTGTAAAAACATATCCTTATGGAATTCATTATTGTAACCGAACACTACCAACCCGGCATTGCCCTGATTCAACTGAACCGTCCTAAAGAACTAAATGCCCTAAATAAACAATTGATGGAAGAAGTGCGTGATGCCTTACAACTTCTGGATAAGATGGACACGGTGCGGGTAATTATTATTACCGGCAATGAACGCGCCTTTGCTGCTGGTGCCGATATTAAACAAATGGCCGACAAATCAGCTATTGACATGCTGTTAATTGATCAGTTCAGCACCTGGGATCAAATTCGCAAAACCAAAAAACCAATTATCGCTGCTGTCTCAGGTTTTGCCCTGGGTGGTGGGTGTGAATTTGCCATGACCTGCGACATGATTATTGCATCAGAAACTGCAACATTCGGGCAGCCCGAAATTAAAATTGGTACCATCCCGGGCGCAGGCGGTACACAACGCTTAACCAAAGCCATAGGTAAAGCCAAGGCCATGGAACTAATCCTTACCGGAAGATTTCTTTCTGCAACTGAAGCCCATTTTTATGGGCTGGTAAATAAAGTAGTTCCTGTAGAAATGTACCTGCATGAAGCAACCGAATTGGCTAAAGAGATTGCACAACTGTCACCAGTAGCCGTTCAACTTGCCAAAGAAGCAATTAATCGTTCCTTTGAAACCCAACTGGATGAAGGCCTTGCCTTCGAACGTAAAAATTTTTACCTCACGTTTGCATCGGCCGATCAAAAAGAAGGGATGCAGGCGTTTGTGGAAAAACGTAAACCTGTCTTTACAGGAAAATAAAACCTAATGAGTCAGCCAGAATCCGTATCCAAATTTCGTGTTGAACGTGCCGCCTCGTGGTTTGTGATATTGGCCATCAGCATTTTTTGCCTGAATTACTTCAGCAACTTCCTGCAGCCAATCGTTATTGCTGTAATGATATGGTATGGCGTGTATGAACTTAAGCGTACGTTAGCAAAGATTAAACTAAAGAACAAATCCTTACCTGTTTGGTTACGCACCATTCTGGCCTTCAGCATCATTCTGCTCATCTTCGCAGGAATTTATGAGATCATAACCATGAACCTTGAATTGATCATCAAGCGTTTTCCTGTTTACGCTGAAAACTTCAAATCCATGATTGTTAATCTGCATACCATCGATGGATTTGAATCGATCCGGGAACGCATTATAAACTGGGTTGGTGAACTCAACGTGCAGCCCCTGCTTTCTGGGTTCCTCAACAGCCTTACCAATATTGCCGGCAATGTTCTCATTATCATTATTTACGTTGCGTTTATGCTGGTGGAGGAAAAGTTTTTCCAAAAGAAATTATACCTGCAGGTAGCGAATACCAATCACCGCGAAAATATTTCAGTATTGATTGATCAGATAACAAAGTCTGTTCGGAAGTACATTTCAGTAAAAACTCAAATGAGTTTGCTTACTGGTATACTAAGCTATCTGGCGTTGCTGATATTTGGTATTGATTTTCCGGTTTTATGGGCCTTCCTCATATTCCTGCTCAATTATATCCCGTATATCGGATCATTTTTTGCAACCTTATTCCCCGCACTCTTTGCGGTGTTTCAATTTCAATCGTTTTTGATGTTTGTTTGGGTATTTCTGACAATCGAACTCATTCAATTACTGGTGGGGAATGTTATTGAACCAAAGATAATGGGTCGGACACTCAACCTTAGTCCTCTGGGAGTTTTACTAGCGCTCACCTTTTGGGGAGCCATTTGGGGAATTCTGGGAATGTTTTTATCGGTACCCATCACCTCTGTAATGGTGCTTACGCTTTCCCGTTTTGATAGCACGCGTTTTATTGCCATATGGCTTTCTGAGACCGGTGAACTCGATACAGTATGATCCGAAAGCAATGGTGTATTGTAATTCTGGTGTAAACCTGGAAAAGGTTTTTACCATTTCAGTATATTCGGTCACTGGAACTGAACGCTGTACCTATGGCTATTTTCACACATGCCCCCCTTCTACCTACGCATCCGATAATACGGGCTACCCTCCTATTCAGCCTCTTCACTTCGTTATCTACCGGGTTTTCGCAAGGTGACCTTCAGTTCATTTCAAAACCCAATAGTTCAATAAATTCCATTTCCTTTACCCTTGCTCCAAAAAAATTGAATGAAATTCATGATTCAAAGGGCAGTAAAATCAATGTTAATCTCGGTGAGGTCTTGGTCAATACTAAACCAGTTCAGGTTGATCGGTTTAGAATTCGTGGAAGCAGTTCATCGCAGTATTACCGAAAAAGTTACAACGTTCATTTACAGAAAAAGGTATCACTATTTGAAAAGGATACTGTATCAACCAAAAGCCTGTACGCCATCAGCATGAACATGGACCGGAACTATGTCCGGAATAAAATTGCCTATGCAGTGCTCCAATCACAGGGAATAGTAGTTCCACCCCATGGATACGCTAATCTTGTTGCCAATGGAAAATCAGAAGGCCTGTATATGCTATTTTATCCACCAGCCGATTATGCCACCAAGGTGATGCATTCACCAGTGGTGATCAGGCGAGGTTATAATTCCGCTATCAAAAAAACCTATTCGAGGAATATTCCATCCGAAGAAGTTAAAGCGCTCAGTCAAAAATTCATTTCGATTTATAAAAAAACCATCCCAAAATATAAAGGTGAAGAACTCTATGCGCAACTTACAGATGTACTTGACCTGGAAGGATATTTCACCTGGATGGCATTCAATGATTTGTTTAATAATGGTGATTATTCAGACGAAGCCTATTTTATGTGGAATACCAGTACAAACAGATTTGAACTTATCCCCTGGGACTTCGATGACCTTTTCCAATTGACACCGCACGAAACACTTCCCGGGACAACGAAAAAGAAATTTATTTTTTCTCTTGAAGATAAGCTCGATGCAACTATTGCCAATGATCCTGTACTGTACTCCTATTACCTAAAAAACTATAGCCGATTCCTCAATAATTTCAGCAAAGAGAGCTTCAAAGAGATCCTGGAAAGAACCTACACCGAAGTAAGTCCGTATTTCTTGTCTTCTG
>CAZCRJ010000011.1:14859-16775 GCA_964501015.1 uncultured Roseivirgaceae bacterium
TATGGAACCTTCAAAACACGATAAGTATGGAAAAACTGACATCCAATCTCTTCAAACCGATCTCAACAATATTTATATGAATATTTCCCTTCGCATGCAATTCACTAAAAAAGAACTGGAATCGATAAATTGAGAAACGTGTTACATGGTGATGACCAGGTTCTTAGCAAAGGATAAACAATCCGGAAGAAGCGAATAGCGGGAAAACTGAATTGGCCCACTATCCCAATTATTGATCCTGAACTTTCAGTCCCAGGCGCAGGCTGTAACACGACTCAAGTAGGTTTTCACTGAAAAACGCACATTTATTTCCATTCCCATAGTCCATCTTTGCATTCATTCGATGGAAGCCGCAAATACCCTTTCTGACCCAACTAAAAAAGCTGATGAAAACAAGCTTCAGCAATTCCATTTAAAACTGGCATTAGATGCGGCCAACATGGGCATCTGGGACTGGAACATTCAAACCGGTGAGGTTCGTTGGACAGAGAATGTTGAAAAAATTCTCGGGAGCATGAACACCTATGATGGCCGTGCACAATTTTACCTGAAAAGCATTTTTGATGAAGACCGGGAATACGTAACAGCCACCATTAACCAGGCTATTCGCAGTAAAATTGATTTCGCGGTAGAACATCGGGTCAGGCTGCAGGATGGTAGCATCCGCTGGATTGAAGGGAATGGAAATGTACTCTATGATGATTCGGGAAAGGCACAGACATTAACCGGTACTGTAAGAGACATTACCGACCGGAAAAAAGCTGAAGAAGAGCTGAAACAACGCGATCAGCTGTTTGCAACGCTTGCGCATGTTACCAGTGAATTTATACTGCATGCTCATTGGGAAGATGCCATTCCCTCCGTACTTCACTCGGTTGGTGAAATGATTAACGTTAACCGTGTATATATTTTCCAGAATGATGCTTTTCAGGAAGGCGAAGAAATTACCTCCAGTCAGCGGTTCGAATGGAATTCAGCTGCCAGCACGCCACAATCATTAAATCCTGAGTTACAGCATCTTCCAATATCCGGATTGCCAGGCACGGAACTACTTATTAAAAATAAACCCTATCATGATCTGGTACGTGAAATCGAAAACGCTGCGCTGAGAACATTACTCCAGAGCCAGGGTATTGTGTCCATTCTCATCTTTCCCATTTTTGTGCAGCATCACTTCTGGGGATTTATTGGATTTGATGATTGTACTCGTGAACGCCAATGGAGCGAATTAGAATTCTCCGTGCTGCAATCCTTTTCTTCAAGCCTTGCGGGAGCCATTGAACGCAAGCAGTCTGTTGAAGCGCTTGCCAAAAGTGAGCAGAGTTACCGTAAGCTTTTTGATACAGTGGGAGAAGCCATTTATGTGCACGACTTCAATGGCACAATCCTCGATGTAAACCAACGTGTTATTGAACTCTATGGATATGCCAAGGAAGAGCTGAAAGGACAAACCCCGACTATTTTCATGGCTGAGGGCATGAATGATCTTGAAGCACTTACGCATAAATTTAAGGAAGTTATTAACGGCACCCCTCAGACCTTTGAATGGTGGGGAAAAAAGAAAAATGGCGAAATTATTCTGAAAGAAGTGCACACCAGCAAAGGGCTTTACTTTGGCAAGGAAGTAATCATTGCTACTGCATGGGACATAACCGAACGGAGAAAGTACGAGAACGAAATCCGTGAAAGTGAGCAACGATTTCGAATGCTTCAACAGGCTTCCTTCGGAGGAATTGGATTACACGACCAGGGAAAAATCATTGACTGCAATATGGGCTTATGCACCATTACCGGATATTCGTATGACGAATTGATAGGCATGGATGGCTTCACCCTTATTGCGCCTGAATGGCAGGAAGTAGTGAAAAAAAATGTGCTCTCCGGCCATGATAAACCATATGATGTTGAAGGAATCC
>CAZCRJ010000012.1:0-14355 GCA_964501015.1 uncultured Roseivirgaceae bacterium
AGCGCTCCGTTACTTGGATCAAAACGATTATCCGATGTGCGGGGTGTTGCTGCCAATTTCCAACTGGCCGGACTCATTAGTGAGTAAGGCGTAGCGGTATTTTCAAAATCATCAATATACCCTGTACCTTCACCATCAACAATATTCGAAGTACCGGGAAGCAATTGGGCAAATTCACCACTCCAGTTTATACTGGAAAGCTCCTTTGTTTGCACTCCTGGTAAGGCATCAATTATTTTTGTGAGTAGCCGGCTGTTTTTACGCACGTTGAAATCAAATCCATATTGAAGGTTGCGGGCTGGTTCCGTGCCAATAGCATTTCGGGTAATTAATGGTCGTTCATTGTAGTATAATAGCGTAGAGCCCAGACTTATGTCATCGTTGAGCTGGTAATCGAAACGGGTACCTAAAAGGGAGCGGGTTTGAAAGGCAAACGGATCGGCCTGCTCAAATTGCACACTGATGTTTTTACCCGAACTCAATATGGCATCGCTAAGAATGGTTACACGACCAAACGTATAATCTACCGTATATTCTGTGCCCTCCATCAGGGGTGTTCCACCGGCATATACCCGCACGGATCCGGGTGATACTCCAAAGCCTGGTAACATAATTTCTTTAGATGACCCTGAAGAAGTATATGTTCCCTTGAGGAAAAACTTATTCTTTGTAGCTACTAATTCAGCATCGGCCCGCGTAGTACGATACAGGGTGTCGTACACGTATTTTTGGACGAGGAAGTTTTCATTCGGATCGTTTCTAAATGCATTGCGAAGGGCAGTATTAAAGGGCTCACGAAAAGGAAAAATAATCAATCCATTTTGTGCATTAATGGTAATGCCTTCAATGAAATCGAAATTTCCGTCACGCTGCGGATCATTGACGGGGTTGAGTTTATCCAGCCCAAAAATCTCTATTAACTGACGGGTACGGGCCACTTCACCTTCCTGCAATTGAGGGTTGTCGATACCACTACGGTCGTCACGATATACAATGCGCAATTCAAAACCTTCACGTGTCAGTTGACTAACGTTCAGGGCATAAATATTCTTCATCATCAGATCCCAGGTTGGGATAATCCTCCGCTGCGGATCCCTGATGCTTACTTTTCGGGGGCGAAGCATTTTCAGAAATATCACTTCATTATCCGGGCGGCTGGCATAATCTTCAGACAGCTCGCCTACTTTATAGCTGCGGCCGTTATAGGTATACTCATAGGCAACAGCCAGGGCTTCATCATTTTGCAGCTTGCGGGTTAGGGTGATATACCCGAGTTGCCGGTGAAATGTATATTCCGTTGGATTAAGAATCCGGGCACCGGTTATTTTTTCATAGTCCGTTCCGTTATTCACTTCCCCTTCAAAATAATTGTCCAGTTGCTGATTAATACCATCGGCATTTCGGTTGAAATTCCGGACATCGGCATACAGGTTATTGGCATCATTGGAATTGGGTAATCCGGCACCGGCTGAGATTACGGATGGATTGTAAATTCTTCTGGGTTCACCCAAGTCCATTAATCCAACTACATTTCGCAGGGTACGCGTATCGTTATTCCGGTTAAGGATATATACTTCAACGCGTGTGATATTTACACCCGAATAAATTTGCGGAGGATTGGCCAGCCAAGGTTCAAAATTATCATGAAAGAAATGCCCCAGGAAGAAGTGGCGGTTCTCGTCATACCCTGAAGCGACCAGTTCAAACGGCCTTCCTTGCCCGCTATTTCCACCGGGAATATCAATGGAGGCTACTTTGCCACGCTGGGTGGAGGCTACTGTGGTAACAAAAAGTTTCCCGAATTGCATCTGCGCCTTTACCCCAAATAAATTCTGGGAGCCTTGGATCAGCGTATTGTTCAGGGGGAGGCTTACGTTTCCAATTTCGAGTTTCTTCAGAATGTCTTCTTTGAATCCGGTGTACTCAACCTTCATGCTATTCTGAAAGTCGAAGGAGTTATTGTTGTCGAAGTTCGCGCCTACGGAAAGTTTTTCGCCCACTTTACCAATTACGCTCATGTTGATTTGTTGATCGAACTCAAAGCCCCCATTGCGTTGCTGCCGGATAGGAATGTTTGGGTTGTCGATTCGTTGAAAGGCAACACCGAAATCAAGGGTAACAAACCCTCGGGGTACTAATTCAACATAGCTTCCACCAAATATCCGGTCGAGCACCGGGCTAATGTATATTTTAGGTGCCAGGCCCCGGCTGCTAACCGGGCTTTCACCATCCATGCTTCGGGATTTCCCCTGCCAATACCCTTTTAGGAGTTGTCGTTCCTGGTAGTCTTTAAATTCTTCAAACGACATGGTGGTGATTGGCCGAAAATTAACCTCCCCCATTTTTTCGTAGATCGTATAATTCAAGCTTGAGTCGAGCTCAATTTCATAGTTAACTTTTGTTGGATCCTTTAGAAAAAGAGGGGAATTGGTAGTGGTATTGGAAAAGGGATCGCCATATCGGTCGCGAAATTGAAAGGTTGGCCTGCGGCTGGACCGGTAGCGTTGGGTGATGGTGGTGTCCTGAGGGTTAACGCGCACGGTGTCCTGCTGCTGAAAATATTCAGCGTGCACATGCGCGACAGGTATCCCGGCTATGAGCAGGGTAATCGCTACAGCAGTTAGGAACTTGAATCGTTTCAACGTCAAGTGTGGCTCAGGTATTTTGCAGAGCTTGTTTAACTAAATCCTCCAAAGTAATGGTATTTCCTGACTTTTTCAGGGCAGTATCAACACTTTTCTCGGCAGCGTTTTTAGTTATGCCAAGGGTAATTAGTGCTGATAACGCTTCCTGCCGGATGGTATTGTGCTTAATGCCGGAAATTGCCGAGGGATGGTCAGCTTCCAGAAGCTCCTTTCTGAGTTTATCCTTCAGTTCAATAACAACCCGTTGGGCTGTTTTGCCACCAATGCCTTTTATCCGTTGCAGGGCTGCCAGATCTTCCTGTACAATGGCACTTTTTAGTTCATCGGATGATAAATACGAAAGCATGACAATGGCAGTGCTCGGGCCTACACCATTAACTGAAATGAGCTGCTGAAAAAGTTTCTTTTCTCCTTCCGTACTAAAGCCGAATAATACGTGGGCATCTTCCCGGATGGAAAGATGGGTATGTAAAAAAATATTTTCCTGTACTTTTATATCCGAAAAAGTTTGAAGAGAAATGTTCAGGTGATACCCGATACCATTTACTTCCACCACCACGTGTGTTGGATCTTTCTGTACAAGTCGCCCCTTAAGAAATGTGATCATAATGGTGTATTACAATAGGATTCAATTGCCTGAATACATTCTCCAAAATAAAAACCCGAATTACTGTTTAGTTGTTGGGTTGACGAAGGAGACAGTTGGTTATATTAAATATGTTGGTTCTGTTCATTTTGTTCATACAACTGTGCGTCAACCACGGCAATGGAAGCCATATTCACAATGTCACGTATGGAGCTACCCAATTGTAAAATGTGTACTGGCTTTTTCATCCCCAGTAAAATAGGCCCGATCGTTTCTGCTCCGCCAATTTCCATCAAGAGCTTATACGCGATGTTTCCGGAAGCTAGGTTCGGGAAGATCAACGTATTGGCTCCGCCATCAGCGAGTGCACTGAACGGATAGGTTTCTTTCTGGATCTCTGTATTAAACGCAACATTGGCTTGTATATCGCCATCAATGATTAGCCCCGGATGTTTTTGCCGAGCAAGCTTTACCGCCTCCCGGGTTTTCTCGGGCACTTCACCACGCGATGATCCAAAGTTGGAATATGATAGCACGGCAATGTGAGGTTCCATGTCGAAGAAGCGTACCCCTCTTGCGGTAAGTGAAATTATATCCACCAGTTCGTTTGCATTGGGATTAACATTAACTGTGGTGTCGGCAAAGAAAAAGGTTCCTTTTTTATTCAGGATGATATACATCCCGGCAACGCGTTGTACGCCTTCGGCCATGCCAATGATCTGCAGGGAGGGTAAAATGGTTTTAGGATAATCTTTGGTAAGACCTGAAACTAATGCGTCCGCTTCGCCCATTTCCACCATCATGGCGCCATAGTAATTTCGATCGCGCATAAGTTGCTGGCAATCGCGATAGGTTAAGCCTTTGCGCTGACGCTTCTTGTATAATTCGAGCGCAAACTCATCCACCTTTTCATGTTCAATACGCGGATGAATAATCGGGCAATCCAAATCCAGTTTATGTTCTTTAATTAACCGTTCAATTTCCTGCTTATCGCCCAACAGTATTGGCTGTGCGATTTGTTCATCCTGAAGTATCTGAGCTGCTTTTAATATTTTCAGATGATGGGCCTCAGCGAAAACTACGCGTTTTGGATTTTTCTTTGCCCGATCGATCACTCGTGACATCAGTTTCTGATCAATACCAATCCGGTTTAGTAATTCCTGGTGATACGCCCCCCAATCGGTAATTGGTTTTTTAGCAATTCCTGAGTCCATGGCTGCCTTGGCTACAGCAGGCGAGATCACCGTAATCAAGCGGAGGTCGAGCGGTTTTGGTATCAGGTATTCTTTACCAAAGGAAATTTTATCATCGCCATAGGCTTTCACAACCATATCGGGGACGGATTCTTTGGCCAATTCAGCAATGGCATAAACGGCAGCTAGTTTCATGGCCTCATTGATTTCGGTTGCGCGCACATCCAGTGCTCCGCGAAAGATGTACGGAAATCCAAGAACATTATTCACCTGGTTCGGATGATCTGAACGGCCTGTGGCCATGATCAGATCAGGCCTTGTTTTTTTAGCCACATCATATGCAATTTCAGGATTCGGGTTGGCTAATGCGAAAACAATGGGATCTTTTGCCATAGCCTTCACATCTTCTGGGGTAAGAATGTCTGCTGCAGATAAGCCAAGAAATACATCGGCACCCTTCATCGCCTCATGAAGTGTTGTTATCTCAAGCGATGTAGCAAAGGCAGCTTTAATGGGGTCAAGCTCTTTACGGTCTTTGCGAATTACACCTTTGCTGTCGCACATGATCAGGTTTTCTCTCTTCAGGCCTAATTCAAAATAGAGCTTAGTACAACTTACTGCAGCCGCACCGGCACCGTTTACCACTACTTTTATTTCGCTGAACTTCTTTCCTACCAGCGCCAATGCATTTAACAATGCAGCACCGGAAATGATGGCCGTCCCGTGCTGATCATCATGCATAATCGGGATATTCATTTTTTCCCGCAACTCCTGTTCAATCCTAAAGCATTCAGGAGCTTTTATGTCTTCCAGGTTTATGCCGCCAAAGGTGGGTTCAAGGGCCTTTACTATTTGTATAAACTTGTCCGGATCTTCTTCATCTATTTCAATATCAAAAACGTCAATGCCGGCAAATTTTTTGAAGAGTACACCCTTCCCTTCCATAACCGGTTTTGATGCCTCAGGTCCAATGTTTCCTAATCCTAATACAGCAGTACCATTGGAGATAACGGCAACCAGGTTTCCTTTTGAGGTATACTTGTACACATCTTCTTTATTGGCCGCAATTTCTTTACAAGGTTCTGCAACCCCTGGCGAGTATGCCAGTGCCAGATCAAGTTGCGAGCTAAGCATTTTTGTTGGAACGACTTCAATTTTTCCAGGCTGCCCCTGTGAATGGTAATTGAGGGCATCTTCTTTTCTGATTTTCAGATTCATTACGCTTTCGTTAGGTGGTCAAAGATACTACTCTGCCCTAAAAAGAAGCATTTGAGTAAATAAATTACCGAATGTAATAGTCTTTAAGGAGTTTGATTTGTAACGGCAGCCGAAGCGTTGCTTTTAAATGTCCATAGGATGGCTTCCAGTTCGCGAATAGTTTCACGTTGGTCTTTTCCAGGGCTGTAGCAAAACCCTTCGATGTAATACAACCGTTGTTGCTGTGCATCCACTAAACCATAACTAATGAAGGGTCCACCCATGGTGTTGGTGTTCGTCTTCCATAAGCCACGAAGTTCCATGGCAAAATTTTTATTGAAATTAACCTGAGTTGCTTTCAAGGGCTTGAAGGGCACGGATGTTTCCGTTACCAGATAGCTATCCGGGTTTTCAGGATCTTCAAACAAATAGTTTCGTGCAATATCATCTCGCCAGGCTACTAAACTGTCTGGCAAAAGTTGGTATTCGCTTACATAATCTTTCCAGGCAATAATTATATTTTTATCAACGCGGGCATCCATCAGCCGAAGCCACACAAAGTCGTTTTGCTTATCGGCTAGTTTAAATCCGAACGGGACACGAATTTCCAGGTTGTTTTCCTTTCGAAGCAGTTCGGTCACCCCTTTGGTAGTAGTGGTTTTGTTTAACGCGGCAGTTATTCGTCTTTTCTCAACGGAGTTGAAGAAGTCTTGTATGCGACTTCCGTTTTTCCGGAGGTGCTTGATCAGGTTTTCCTGGGTATCGCTGAACAGGTACATAACTTCCTGGCCACGTGAATATTCGTCTTTACTGGTAGCTAAAAAGAAAGTGGAGTCCGTTCGAATTTTATTAATAGTTTCTTCATTGAAATTGGCGCGCATAATTTGAGAGCCTGCAGTTTGCTGGTCGAGGGTAAATACAAAAATAAGGTTTCTGATTTGTGTCAGCAGCGTATAGCCTTTGCGTGGATAAACATAAATTAAATCAAATACTGGTTCTTCACGGGGAAGGCCGGCAACTTCCTGTCGGAATATTTTTCTTAATTCATTACCCAGATCACCATTCCATTGAATAGAATCCAAAATAATAATCACATCTCCGGGTTTACCGGTTGCCGTGGGTAAGTTTTCGACCCGGTTTTTCTCGGATAATGTACAACTTGTTGCGATGGAAAGTACAAGTAGGAAAATGATCGGAATTCTCATGGCACAATTTTACGGTATAATGCTGCAACGTCCATAAACGTCACGGAAAATTATCGAGAAACACAGTTCTGGTTACATGCCAATCATCAGGGTTTGCCCGGGCTTGATGCTGGAGGTAGAAAGATTATTGAGCTGCTTGATTTTCTCAATGGTAAGGCCGTCAAATTTTTGGGATATGCCCCATAAGGTATCACCTGGCTGTACAGTATACGTGTTTGAAGAAGGGATTTGAATAGGCTGAGGTTTAGGGGCAGATGAAGCCGCTGTTGTGACAACGCCTTCCGCTGGTGGTTTGATCCAAATGGTAAGGGGTTGACCAATGCGAATTGTGTTGCTGGTAAGGTTATTCCATTTTTTAAGGCTTTCCACAGTTACTTTATGCCTGAGGGCAATGGAGCCCAGCACATCCCCGCTCTTTACACGATAAATAATCCGGTCACGACCATAGGTAGTGCCTTCGGTTGTGCGTGCTAAAACTTCCAGTTCTTTTTTTCCCACTTTAGAGGCTGAATCCAGAATGGCCATCCTGTCCGTTTCAATTATTTCCTTTGCCGCTACAGGTATACGGATGGTGTATTTTTTTGAACCATCCGGAAGTGCATTGCGAAGTATGGAAGGGTTTAATTTTTGAAGATCCTCCAGGCAAATACCGGAAAGATTTGCAAGGGTTTCTAAATGTAAATGTTTATCCACACGGAGGGTGTCATACGGTAAAAGTACTTCATGTTCTGCATCAATGAAATTATGCTCGCCCAGGTAGTTCATGGTATAAATCATCGCTACAAATTGGGGTACATAGGAACGTGTTTCACGGGGCAGGTTGGGGTAAATTTCCCAGAAGGTATTTTTATATCCCGATCTGCGGATAGCTTTTTTTACATTCCCCGGCCCTGCATTATAGGAAGCCAGCGCCAGTTCCCAGTCGTTGAACATGTTGTACAAATCACGCAGGTAACGGCAGGCAGCCTCCGTTGATTTTTCCGGATCCATCCGATCATCTGTATACCAATCTGTTTGTAGCCCATACATTCGTCCGGTGGGCGACATAAACTGCCATAGCCCAGCAGCGCGTGCACGTGAGATTGCTTTAGGGTTTAACCCCGATTCGATAATGGACAAGTATTTTAATTCATCAGGAAGTCCGTATTTCGCCAGGTATTTTTCAAATAGCGGGAAGTAAATATTTTTCCTTCGGATGATCATCCGGGTATACTCCCGGTCGCGAACAGTGAAATAATTAATGAATCCATGGATTCGTTCGTTGTAATGCAAGGGTATAGTGGATTCAATACAACTTAACCGATCCTTAATAAGGGAGGGGCTGTCATCTCCCGGTATAAATTCAATATCAGAAGAAAGAAAATAAAAGGCGAGGCTGGTGGTATCTTCTTTGTACATCATCTCCTCTTCCGCAATCAATACCTCTAAAGAATCCGCAACAGGATCACTTCCCTGTGCATAGGCCATGGTGGAGGCGAGTATAAGCAATGAATAAAAAAATAGTTTCCTCATGTCAGCTCAGTTTCATCATCCTTTTTGAAAACCGGAAAAGTTTTGATTCTTCGAAATCATCGGCTAAAATCTGTAAACCAACTGGCAATCCAGTATCATCGCTTCCGCAAGGTACGGAAATCCCGGCAACTCCTGCTACATTAGCGTGCACAGAAAATATATCGGCCAGATACATTTCCAATGGATTGTCCCGGTGTTCGCCCAACCGGAAAGCAGTAGTAGGGGCAACGGGCATCAGTAGAAAATCGTATTTTCTGAATAATTCTTTAGTGTTTTCACGGATCAACCTCCTGACTTGTTGAGCCTTTGTGTAATAGGCATCATAATAACTAGCGCTGAGCACAAACGTACCGAGGAGGATTCTACGCTGGACTTCCTTACCAAATCCCTCCATTCTGGATTTCGTATACATCGAAAGCAAATCCGTGGCTGCTTTGGACCGATGTCCATACCGAACTCCATCATACCGCGAAAGATTGGAACTTGCTTCTGCCGTGGCAAGAATATAATACGTAGGCAACACATACTCCATCAACGGAAAATCAATTGGCTCCACGGTGTGGCCATCAGCCTTTAGTTTTTCGATTTTGTTACAGAGCGCCTTTTTTATTTCGGATTGAATTCCTTTTGATTCAGTAGTTTCCCTTAGGTATGCAATTCGAAAGTGTTGAGTGGGATTGTCGTCAAGTTCTTGCGTGTAAACAGGAACAGGCTTTTTTGAAACGGTACTGTCAAAATCATCAGCCCCTGCCAGTACTTCTAATATCAGGGCGACATCGTCTACACAGGTGCCGAAAATTCCTATGCAGTCGAATGAGGAGGCATAGGAAATAAGGCCGAATCTTGAGATGCGCGAATAGGTAGGCTTAAGCCCCACTACCCCACAAAAAGAAGCAGGTTGACGAACAGAACCACCCGTATCAGAACCAAGAGAAACGCGACACATGCCGGCCTGAACAGCCACGGCCGATCCGCCTGATGATCCTCCAGCCACGCGCGTGTTGTCGGCATCATTTAATACTGGGCCAAATGCCGAGTTTTCGTTAGAGGAACCCATGGCAAACTCATCGCAGTTTTGCCGTCCGATGATAATGGCATCTTCATTCAGCAACCGTTGAACAACGGTTGCATTGTATTGTGCTTTAAACCCCTGAAGGATATTGCTACCGGCTTGTAAAGGATGGTTTTCGTAGGAAAAAACATCTTTTAATCCGATTACCATGCCGGCAAGTTTTCCTGCCTTGCCTGATTTTAATTTTGTATCTATTTCTCTTGCCCTGGAAAGAGCTTCAGATGCATACACAGACAAAAAAACATTGAGGTGCTTTTTATTCTGTATAGCAGAGAGGTAAGCGTTAACTAAGTCTTCGCAAGTAAGTGCTCCGCGGGAAAGATCGTACTGTATATCGCGGAATGTCGCGTAAGCATTCAATACTTAATCCTGGATTTTTTTAGGAATCTCGTTGCCAGCTTCATCCACTTCTTTCTTCACATCCTTAACGGCATCTTTAAATTCCCGAATTCCACGGCCTAATCCTTTTGCAAATTCAGGAATCTTTTTTGCGCCAAAGAATATTAAAACAGCGAGTGCAATGATTATCCATTCTGATCCGCCCGGCATGCCAAACAATAAGATTGAGTTCATAATAGTTGAATTATCGTGTAAAGATAGAGTTTATGTATGGAACGAAAAAATAGGCTATTCCGTGCAAATTAAAGACTAAAATGATTTTAACGGTTAATTTCTCAACCATAGCTGCGGATCCAGCGGGGTAGTGTTTTTACGGATCTGAAAGCGCAATTCGGATATTCCATCTGTATTAGAAAGTACCTGGCCCAGTTCCTGGTTCGTGTTAACGCGCTGGCCTTTTTTTACATAGACCTCCTTCAGCCCTGCATAAACAGTAAAGTAATCGCCATGACTGATGATGATGGAGTTGCCGAAGGGGGGTATAACGGCAATAAATCGAACTTCTCCTTCAAATATGCTTCTCACTTTTTCATTCTCCTTAGTCTGAATATTAACACCGTCATTCTGAACAATAATTCCTTTTAGTACCGGATGGTTTTGTTTCCCGAAGCGTTGTGAAACAAATCCGGTTGCTGGCCAGGGAAACTTTGCTTTATTTTCTTCAAAGGAATTGGAGAGCGCCACGTTTACAGTGGTATTTGCTTTGGTGTCGCGCGAGGCGCGCTCCATCTCTTCCTTAATGATTTCATTGATTTTCTTGTCTAATGCAGCAAGTGCTTTCTTTGTATCGTCCAGATCTTTTCGAAGCGTCTTCTCCTGTTTTTCCAATGATTTTACCAGGTCGCCTTGTTTCTTTTTTAACGAAACCAGATTAGTGTTTTCGGCCAGTTCCTGGTTAAGTAAAAGATTTTTTTCTGCCCGTTTGGATTCAATCTGTATGATTTGTCCGGCCAGTTCAGCTTGAACTTTCTTGATAGCTTCAGCCTGTAATTTTCGCATCTCGGCATACTGCCGCATATACTGAAGACGCATGACCAGTTGATCGAACGATTTAGCAGAAAATAAAAAGGTTAACCGTGTGGCACTATTGTTTGCTTTTTGGGCAGCAAACAACATGGAAGCATATTCTTCCTTGAGTTTTTGTAAATCGTCTTCAAGGGCAGAAATAAATCCGTTGTTGTTGGCGATGTCTTTATCCAATAGCGAAACCTCCTCGGTTATTGACCGAACAAGGCTTTCCTGAACCCGGATGCGCTGGTTGAGAGCATTTAGCTCGCCTAGCGTGCTTTTCTTTTTATTGGAAGTCTCTGATAGAATTTTTTCAACCTCCTTTATCTTTTGAAGATTTTGTTGTTTTTCTTTTTGGAGTTGAGCCTTCGTTTTCTGTTGCGCAACTGCTGAGAAAGTAAGAAATACCAGGAATAGTGTATACCAAATCCTTTTACCTGCGATCATATTTCTTCGGGATGTTGAACGGAAACTTTAGTTCTTTATCACCAACCTCTGCTTTGTTATAATCAAAAATAATTGTTGTGTTGATTAGCCCTGAAGGGGTTTTGTATAAAAGTGTAATGTTGGCATTGTATGGGAACGATTTAATTCCCACCGGCTGAAAATTACCATAACTAACCGTCATTGAATTGTGTGTATTGCTTTCCTTGAACTCAACTTTCTGAATTTTGTGGGTAGTTGAACTAATGTAATTCAAAACATCAATCGTTCCCGATTGCTGTTTTAGTAAATAGGTTAAACTCTTACGCTCAATTTCGTCATCTTCTTTGCGTGCCATAAGTAAATTGCCAAGAAAGGCGGATTGAATTACAGAGTAATTGAAATCAAAATTGAAACGTTTGGAGAGTTCAACATAATCAAACACATAGTATTCTTTGTCTACATTGCTGATAACGGTGATGGAGTCTTTATTGATTAACACCCGCCCGCCTTGTACGCCAACCACGGTAAAATTCATCCAGATTACGCTGTCTTTCCGTACACGGATAATAGCTTTTACATCACGTTCTTTACTCCCGTCTTTTAAAAGCATTCGCGCACGTCCATGAAAGTACTCAAAATCAATTTCCTCTATCTCCAGGGATTCACTCACCTCCCTTTCTATAGTTGGTGCAGAAGTTTTTTTACTGCAAGCAGCGACAAGAGTGATTACCATCAGAAGGAGGAATGTAATTCTATTAGTCATATACTTTACGGTTGGCTATTTTTTTATTCAGAACTTCATTGGAGCTATTCAGCAATTCTTTTGCTTTCTGCCATTGCTGAACAGCCAGGTCTGTTTCACCTAATTTGTAAAGAATGTCACCATAGTGTTCAAAATGAGTGGCATTTGGATTTCCGCTTGCTATAGCTTTTTCAATCACTTTTCTGGCTTCTTTATATTTCTGTCGTGAATAGAGCACCCATGCATGAGTGTCTAAAAACGTTGCATTGTCAGGATTGTTCTTGATCAGCAAGGCAGACATCCGTTCGGCTTTTTCAAGATCTGATTTACGCAGTGCCAGGTAATACGCATAGTTATTTAAAACAACATAATTTACAGGATTTTGTGCGAGGGCATCGTCATACGCTTTGTTCGATTTATCATAATCTTTGGTGCCATTATATGCGTCACCCAATAATACATTCAACTCAGCGGTCATGGTTGGGTTCGATGAGGAAAGACGCTTTCCATTCTCTAAAGCAGAAACTGCCTCCCGGAAATGGTTGCCGCGAAGATGAGCCATGCCGTTAAAATAATACAGCATACTTTGGTTCGGAAAATATTCGAGTGCTTTTTCTGAATAGGTTAACACATCCGAAAATCCGTTTCGTTGTGTTTGAAGGTACAACAGGTTTTGCCAAACTTCAAAATTAACTTCCCCCAATGTAATTGCCTGAATATATTCATTTTCTGCCTCAGCGTGTTTGCCCAGTGTAAGGTACAAATCACCCCCTATGATGTGGGTATTAACTTCATTAGGATAGTCGGATTTGAGTTTTGAAAACAACTCAAGCACAAATCCTTCCTTACCTGTATCGGGTATACCTTTTGCTTTTTGGTTGTTTAGCTCTGCGTTGTAGGATCCTAAAACAAATAATTTATTGCCGAACTCCACCTCCGGATCATCGAAAAGTTCAGTGAGCAGTTGACGTGCTTTTACTTCCTGACCCGCGTTAAGATAAAAGCCAGCCAAAAGAATGGAAACGCTGGAAGTCTCATTATTTTCAATTATGAAATGCTCAAGCAATGTAATAGCCTCTTCTTTTCTGTCAGTGGCAGAAAGCAATTCAGCCTGTCCTACTGTGTATTGTTCTATATCCGGAAATGCTTTGATAAGGTTATCACCCTCTTTCAGTGCTTCAGTAAGTTTACCCTGGTCGATATAAATGCGTTGTTTTTGAAGGGAAGAGGTTTCCTGGATTCCAAAAATTATTTCTGCACGATCATAGACTTTCAGGGCGTCAGCATGTTTGTTGGAAAATTGATACAAGATGGCGAGTTCATACAAGTATTCTTCTGTGCCTGGAACCTCACGAAGCAAGGCCTCATATAATTGTGTTGCGCGATCGAACCGATTTAGATCAGAATAAATGGTGATTGCCAATAGATAGAAATATTTATTTTTCCGCTCGTAGTTAAGCGCCTGCTCAATGCTTAAGGATGCACGAACTAAGTCGTCAGGTTTTTCACTTCGGGAGAGGACCTCTGCCATTTTGTAATGAATGGTTGCGTTTTCAGGAGTGATATCCAACGCCTTCTGATAGTACACCATGGCTTTGGCATAATCTTCAAGAACAAAATATTTTTCCGCTTCGGTGAAATAGAATTCAGCTTCCCGTGATTTCATACTGCCATTGGCCGGGGGCGGGGTAGAATCTGGCTTTTTTTTCTTTTGTGCCAATACAGAACCTGGGATGATTGCCAGAACCACCAAAAACAGTGCGATATAGGTTTTTTGTATGCTCAACTTAAACGTGCAAGGTGAATGTCAAAATTAGTCAAAATTATTCAGCGGAGGCTTTTTCTTCAATTCCGGTTGCCACGTTTGTTTATCGGTCAATAGATGTGGTAAATCAACTTGGATGATTTACAAATGTTCTCCTTTCCAGCAGGAGGAGAACACCGGCAAAGGCAATTAATATCCCTGAACGGTAAAGTAGTAATAACCATATATTAGACATCGAAACCATGTTCGTCAAATAGATGACCAAAATGGTTAGTGTGATATATCCAAGGTCTTTGACTACAGGATAGGGAACCGGATAATATTTCTGACCGTAGGCATAGCAAACAGCGGCCATGAAGAAGTAGACGATAAGTGTTACCCAACTACTTCCTTCATACCCTGCTATGGGTATAAGAATAAAGTTAAGGACAATGGTGAGAAAAGCTCCGGCCATGGCTATCCATGTACTGTAATACGTTTTGTCAGTGAGCTTATACCAGATGGAAACATTATAATAAATACCCAGGAACAGGTTGGCCACTAGCAGAATGGGCACAACATGCATGCCTTGACGATATACCTCCTGCCGAAGTAGTTGCGAAAGA
>CAZCRJ010000012.1:14365-16584 GCA_964501015.1 uncultured Roseivirgaceae bacterium
TAGGTTAATGCTTACACCCAAAATAATCATGCATCCGAATAGGACAAAGGCATGGGAAACCTGGCTAAAAAGCTGAGGTGAGTTTTTGTCAGCTGAACGCGAAAAGAAAAACGGTTCTGCGGCATAGCGAAAGGCCTGAACGGCTAAGGTCATAAATACCGAAAATTTATACACCGCACCAAACACGCCCAATGCGGCTTCATTGGTTAATCCGGGATAAAATCCTTCGGGTAGCCAGAATCGCAACGCCCAGCGCGAGAGCATTTCATTCGTTACCCATGCAAGGCCGGCAAACAGAATGGGATAAGCGTAATGCAGCAATGGCTTAAGGTTTGGCCAGTCGAACGAAATGCGGAATGTTCGAAAGGTTTTCCAAAGAATAGGGATGAGGACAGCGTTGGCAATCAAGTTGGAGAGAAAAACATATTCAATGGTGTACCCAGTTTTATAGAACTTTTCAACTAAAGGTTTAGCTGCTGGAAGTAGATCACCACCAAGTATTGCCGGGCATAAACTGAGGAAAAATAAGTTCAGTCCAATGTTTAAGCCGATATTAATCAGTTTGGCTGTAGCAAAATAAGCAGCCTTGCCAGCTAGCCGCAGCCGCGCAAAGGGAATGGCCAATATGGCATCAATAGCCAGAATGAAGGCGAACCAGCGAATATAAATTTCCTTGCCGGGATAGTTCAGGAGTTCAGTCAGAGGCGTAGCGAACGCGATAAGCAATCCTGAGAAAATGATGCTACTAATTAGGATGGCGCTGGTCGTTCGGTTAAAAACCGACTTTTCATTTTCCTTGTCAAGGGCTGCAAAACGGAAATAGGCAGTTTCAAGTCCGTAGGTGTACAGTACGTTTAAAAATGCAGCGTAGGCATAGAATTCGGTTATAACACCGTATTGCCCTGCTGCAAATACATACGTATAGTAAGGTACCAGCAGATAGTTAAGTAATCTCCCCAGGATGCTGCTTGCACCATAGAGTATTGTATCACCTGCCAGTTTCTTTAATGCACTCAAGTGAATTCGTTTGGCGTTAACATTCTAAAACTAAGCTTCCAAATTGGGCATTATTCTACGGCTAATCAATAGCAGGAGCAGATTGTAGTCTTAATTTAAGAGCAGGTTGAATGTTACTTTATTTGATAGAATTGAAATCGGTAAGGTTTTTTTTCCGATTTTTGAATGATTTCCCTCTGCTAATGAAAAAGGTTGCTGCTTTATTTCTGTTGTTGATGATCAGTGCCTTGGGCTGGTCTCAGACGTGTACCATAAGTGGTTCGGGAACAATTAACTGGACAGCTGCCACATGTATAGAAACCGGTCTTGCTCCCCAAGCGGGGGATGAAGTAATTGTTCCACTTGCTGCAACCTTAAACATTAATAACATCGCGCCTACGCCTGTTCATACTGGAAACCTGGTGATTTTTGGAACTGTTATTAATAATAAGGCCAATGCCCGCTGGGATGGAAATATTACAATTAAGAGCACTGGTAAATTACAATTGGAAGCTAAACTGGATATTGGTCTTGCAGCAGGCTGTGGGTATACACTTGAGATTGAGTCTGGAGGATCAATGACATTAAACGGTTCAGGCGGTAGTGATTTACTATCTATTTGCGGTAAAAAAATTGCGCAATCCGGCCCAGGAGGTTGTACTTCATGCCCTGAAGTACCTATTGGCTCAGGAAATTATGATTGCACAGGTCTGCCGCCAATCTATTGTGAACCACCTGGTGGCTTCGATGGCCCAATTGATTTTGATGAAAACGGAGTACAGCCAGTAGAACTTATTTATTTCTCGGCAAAAAAATCAGGAAATTCAATTGCATTAAATTGGGCCACGTCAATGGAGGAGGACTTTAGCCACTTTGTTGTTCAGCACGCGGTGAATGGCTTCGATTATGTTGATCTGGATGTAGTAGAAGGAGCTGGGTACAATACCGAAAGTCAGAATGACTATGAGTATACCCATACATTGCCTTTGATTGGATACAATTACTACCGGTTAAAGGCAATTGACCTTAATGGTTCCTTTGAATACTTTGGGCCGGTTGTGGAGCGGTTTACCGGCAAGCAAGCATTGTGGATACATCCAAACCCTGTTTCAGCGGATAGGGTTGAATATAAAATTAACTTCACACCCAACGAGGGCGACAGAATACAAGTGTATAATGGAATGGGGCAAGTTATAGCAGATGTACCGGCAAGCCAGAATGCT
>CAZCRJ010000013.1:0-5976 GCA_964501015.1 uncultured Roseivirgaceae bacterium
GAGTCCGTGATTCGCTGCAATACCGCTCACCAGGATATTGGTGGAAGTACCCACCAATGTACAAACCCCGCCCATAAGCGATCCGAAGGAAAGGGGCATCAATAATCGACTGGGCGCTATGCCTGAATCGTGTGCCACTTTTAATACTACAGGCAGGAACATGGCCACCACAGCAGTATCATTAATGAAGGCGCTCATTATTCCGGTAATGCTCATGATGACAATAAGCAACAGGTAATAATTAGTCTTACCACTTTTACTGAGCAGCAAGGTTACTTTATTGAGTGCACCACTTTTAAAAATCGCGGCACTTAACACAAACATCGCCCCTACAGTAATGGTGGCGGCATTATTAAACCCTGAAAACCCTTCTTCCGGTGTCAGAATTCCGGTAACCATAAAGGTTACCATAATCAATATGGAGATGGTGTCAATGGAGAAGGTTTCCCTGATAAACAAGTAAATAGCCAGGGCTATAATGGAAAGCGTAATAGCAATCTCAAGTGTCATAGTCAGCGCTTACCAGAGTTGAGGTGGTTACGGTTGTCAGAATGCTTTAATTTGGATCAATGATAAGTAATTATTCTGATGTACTTCTTACATTATCACACGTGCCGTAACAAATTGGTTAATAGCTAATCTTCTCCTTTCCACGTAATACCTTGCATGCTGTAAATGTTGCTTTCATGGGATTTTTAGACCAGTTCCCAGCCCTTGTTTCTTCAGGTTTTTGTAAAAACCAAACTATTTTTTAATTTTCTGATTGTGAAAAGACTATTTGCCATACTAATGTTGTTTGTGTTCCTGCTCAATGCGTTGGGATACTATGGCATTTTGATGGGTTTAAAGAGAAAGCATACGCAAACGTTGTTGGCTAAATTTGATGAAGATGATTATGCCCGTCAGCAGGAGGTAATTATAAAAGTACCTATTACTATACCGTACGCCACCGATTCAAAAGAGTATACGCGTGTAGATGGAGAGTTTGAATACCAGGGTGAAGTTTACCGGATTGTAAAACAGCGACTGCAAAGCGATACGCTGCACATCGTATGTGTTAAAGATTTTACCGCAAAGGCCCTGAAACAATCATTGGCTGATTATGTGAAGTCGTATACCGATAAGCCATCCAGTGAGCAGAGCCAAACCAAAGTGCTGCAAAACCAGATCAAGGATTTCATCGCTGCCTCAACCGCATTGCAAGCCACCAACACGGGTTGGACTTATGAAATACAGCAAAGCAGCATTTCGAATGTGTTTCATTCCATAACCATTCCCATAGCTAGTCCACCTCCCCAAGCTTGATTTTTGATTCAATCCATTTTGGATTCACGGCATCCTGATTTGTCAGGAATTGCTGTGAGCATTGATGCCAAAACTTCTTAGTATGGATGTATTCCATCTGGATGGTTTGCATCAATCAATGAAATTATCATAAATCAAAATCAAGTACCCCATGAAGAAGATTTTACTGCCTGGCCTATTCTGTTGTTGTGTCGGCATGTTGTATGGCCAGACATTCTCTGACGCCATTATGATGAAAAAGAAAGAGATCTGTTTTGCTCTACTAGTTGATCAGGGCAAATGGAATCAGTACTGGGAAGGGAACACACTGATAACAAATGAGAATATTGGCACCTTTACCCGCAATACGTACGCATCAATGATTGCCTACGGTATCACTGAAAAGTTGAATATACTATTAGTAGCTCCCTTTGTGAAGACGGAATCATCCGGAGGTCAGTTGGCGGGCGCACAGGGATTTCAGGATGTAAACATTGCCCTCAAATATGAAGCGATTAAAAAAGATTTTGGGAAGCATCGAATTTCGGCATTGGCTGTAGTGCAGTTCGGAACACCCATGACAAATTACTTATCGGATTATCTTCCCTATAGTTTAGGGCTGGGCACACAGGAATTTACCAGCCGGGCAATCGGACAGTATGAGTTTAACAAGACAATTTACTTCCGTGGGTCAGCGGCTTATGTGTGGCGCGGACAAACTGAAGTTGAACGCCCGTACTATTACTCAAACGGAAGTTATTACACCACGTATATGGATGTGCCCAGCGCAGTAAACTATCAGGCTATTGTAGGAGGTTGGGCGTTAGGCCATAACCTTCGCATGGAAGTCAACTATTCTGTTTTGAATTGTATTAGTGGAGATGATATCCGCAGGTGGAACATGCCACAGCCTACCAACAAGATGGAAGTTACACAAGCTGGTGTTTTTGCACAATACTACCTGAAGGCCTTTGAGTCGTTGAAGGGTTTTAGTGTAATGGCTGCCTATAGCCAGGTGCTGGAAGGCCGTAACATGGGCAAGTCCACCAACATCAGCGGGGGCATTACCTACCAATTTATATTTTAATTTTCACAGCTTATGAAAAAAATAATTACTAAAAGTTTATGTGTTGTGCTGATTAGTGCAGCCGTTACAAGTTGTGAAAACGATCTGCCAACGTACTTCAAGTTCTCGGCCTATGAGTTTTCAAATTTGGATGTTGCTGGCGGCAGTTGGCAACCAATTTTATTTTCAAGCGCAAGCGATATTGTAATCAATGAACCAGTTGCCGTTAATTCTGCAGAATACAAGGGTGAATTGGCTGCATTAAAGTCTGCCACCCAAAACCTGAGTGGAAGTCAAAGGGATGCAGTTGAATATTGGACCAATAATCCGGCTATTCGCTGGAATGAAATTGCACTTGAACTGGCGGCAAAGTACAACCTCATTCCTCCTCCTAATCCTGATGGGACCTATACGTTACCAACGGCCGCCAATCCTGAAGGGCCACCTCCGTTTCCATTTGCTCATCCGCCCTACACCAGCCGCATGCTTGCGTATTTAAGTGTAGCGCAATTTGATGGCTTAATTGCTGCGTGGTATTACAAATATGAGTACAACAGACCAGCGCCCTATGTAACGGATAACAGTATTCCATACGCATACAAGATGAATACGCTGCCGTCTTACCCCAGTGATGGTGCTGTAATTGCTGTTGTATCACGTGATATACTAAAAGCTATGTTTCCGCTGGAGAATGACTTCCTGAATGCAAAAGCAGAGGAACACCTGAACAGTTTAATGTGGTCGGGTTCCAATACCACCAGCGATATTGAAGCAGGTAAAGTAATAGGTACTGCTGTTAAAACAGCTGCCCTAGCACGCGCCTCCACCGATAAAATGAGTTCGGCACAAACGCCACGACCAATATCCGATGTACTAAAGCAGGATGCCATTGATCGGTTCGGTTGGTGGTGGGATAACATGGAAAGCCCTGTTCGTCCTGTTGGATTAACACCTTTGTTTGGCCAGGTTACAATGTGGAGTGTCCCCAACGTAGTTGATGTACGACCAGGTCCGCCACCCGCTCCGGGTTCTGTCGAGTTTCATATTGCGGCAGATGAATTGAAGAATTTGGCAAAAAATCTTACTGAAAGGCAACGTAAAATTGCCAATTGGTGGTCCGATGGTCTGGCAACCTACACACCTCCCGGACATTGGAACAGACGCGCAAAGGAATACATCATCAAGTATGAATTGAATCCGCTTCGCACAGCCCGAACGTTTGCCTATTTAAATATGGCCGTAATGGATGCGGGAATTGCCTGCTGGGATGCAAAGTACTACTATCACTATCCGCGACCTATACAAACCATACCTGGCTTTAAAACTATTTTGGGTACACCTAATTTTCCAGCTTACACATCCGGACACAGTTCCTTCTCGGGCGCAGCCGCTGATGTATTGGCGTATATTTTTCCACCGGAAACAAACGCTGTTCGCGCATGGGCCGATGAAGCAGGAGAATCGAGAATTTATGGTGGGATTCACTACCGGTTTGATGCAGAGGTTGGATTAGCGCAGGGAAGAGCCGTAGCTGCTTATACGATAACCAGGGCTCAACAAGATGGCGCAGATGATTAAAATACTGATTCAGTTCCTGTTAATATAGGTGCAACCATTTTTTTCTTTGGGGAACGATCAGCGGTAAACTAAACGATGAAAAAGTCGATAGTCAATGGAATCCAGGAGATTTCCATTGACTATTGACCATCGACTTTTATAAGAAACTATTTCCTTCCCAACATCCAACCGATTATCCCACCGGCAACAGCCAGCATGGTAGCGCTGACGAACGGATCAACAAGTGTAGAAGTTAAATTGCCAATGTTGGTTGTGCCATACATGATTAAGGTATAGGCGAATCCAGTGATCAGCCCAATGATGAGTCCGGCCTTCAAGCCTTCGGAAAAAGTTGTGATATTGGCCCAGGTACCAAAGATGTAAACCAGCAGGTAAGCCTGCATGATGTTCCCTGCAATAAGAGACCACCATACCATTTCTTCTTCAGCACGCATAACACCTGTGGCTGAGCCGGAGTTAGTCTGGTAAAAATCCATTAGAAGAAAGCCGTACAAGAGCCAGCCAAGCAGAAAGAGTACGACAAACCCAACAAGGGTTGCCAGAATTCGATTTTTTGCAGTCATAAAATTTGGGGTTTGGTTAAACCTAAGATATGGATTTATCCGAAGAAAGGAAAACGCACCATGCCTTTCACAAGCTGATGTATTCCTTATCACGTATCACGGTTACCACAAACTCAGGTTATCAGGAGTATTGCGGTGTTTCCGCACGCCTTTACCCCAACAAAAACATGATGCAGTTTATTTTTTTCGGGTTGCTTTAAAGGGAAAGCTCATGCCGCTGGTTGACATGAAACCTGATAGTACGTCTTCTTCCAATGTGGCATCAAGGGTAACCGCAGTACCACCATAGTACAATTCTCCACCAACTTTCATGGTGCTTTCATTCCAGGTAAAGCGCTCAAACGGGAGGTCGCTGCCCATGGTAGTAAGTTTAGCGGTATAGCTTTTATCGGCCTGGCTAATAGTCATTATGCCGGTGAAATCCCCTTCAGGTGTTTCCTTAATGGAAAAGTCCCATTCGCCTTCCGGAGTCACAACTGGTTTGGAGGATGCAGTGGTAGATGCCGTTTTGGTGGAGGAACAGGATGCGATAAGCAGAAAAACAAAACAGGATAGTAGTAATTTTTTCATAGTAGGGTTAGTTAGTCTTCAAAGTTACATCAACTCCCGAAATAAATCAGGCTCATCGCCCGATCGATCAAGTAATCGTTGGTCGATATTTTTAGCAGGCTTGATGCCAAGCTTTTTAAAATCTTCAACCTTCTTCACCAGATTTCCAGAACCCGTGGAGAGTTTGTTCATAGCGCCTTCATACGCGCCCTGTGTTTTCTTTAACTGTTGGCCAAGGTCAATAAGATCATCGGTAAACCCCTTGAACTTTTCATACAGGGCGGTTGCTTGCCGGGCAATCTCCATTGTATTTTTATTCTGATGCTCCTGCTTCCAGATGCTGGCAATGGTGCGTAATGTGGCAATGAGCGTTGACGGACTTACAATGACAATATTTTTTTCAAAGGCATCATTGAAAATTTCACGATCGTGTTGCGCTGCCGTGCTGAAGGCAGGTTCAATGGGCACGAAAAGCAAAACAAAATCAAGACTGCCAATGCTGTAAAGTTTTTGATAATTCTTATCACTTAATCCCTTAATGTGTTGACGTAAGGAGAGAATGTGTTGTTTCAGGTACGAGGCTGTATCCTCTTCTTCAGAACCGATAAAACGCTCATACGCCACCAAACTTACTTTCGAATCGATTATGATATTTTTGTTTTCAGGAAGTTTGATCACTACGTCAGGCTGAAGGCGCTTGCCTTCTTCATTGGTGATAGATTCCTGAACTACGTATTCACGCCCCTTCACCAATCCTGATTTTTCCAGAATGCTCTCCAGGATATATTCGCCCCAGTTTCCCTGTGCTTTTGAATCACCTTTCAGGGCTTTGGTTAAGTTTCCTGCTTCTTTGGTGATTTGCTGGTTTAATTCTTTCAGGTTGTTGATTTGCTCGCGCAAGGCTGAGTGACGATCAATGGATTCCTTATGGGTACT
>CAZCRJ010000013.1:5986-16412 GCA_964501015.1 uncultured Roseivirgaceae bacterium
GGGCCATGCCTTTGGCACCGCTGGCAAACTCAACTAATTCTCCAGCCATGACACCAGACAAACCATAAGCGCGGGCAATACCATCACCAATGCTGATAACACGGCCAACTTCATAGACATCAACTTTTTTTTCAAAATCCGAAATTTTTTCTTTCAAAGGATTTAGTAAATCATTCAGGGTTGTTTTGTTCAGGTCGGTGAATTTTTTGGATTTATCTTCCAGAATTTTGTTGGCCAGGTTCTCGAATTCTTTAGTGAATTTATCTTGTAGTTCGGCCACCTCTTTTTTACGTTCATCAAGTCGTTCCTCCAGGTTCTTATAATTCGCTTCTGTAGTGGAAAGTGTCTTGTTCAATTCCTCCACACGCTGGCGTTCGTGCTGAAGAGTATCAGAGAGCTCGGTAACCTGGCTTTGAAGCGATTTATTTTTTTCCTGCTCTACAAGTAATCCTGTACCAGAAACCTGCGCATCAGCGGAAGCTTTAAACCGAGCAATGAGCCAGCCACCCAAGGCTCCGGCCACTAATCCAACAATCAATAGAATAATTTCCATGCGGTAAAGGTATTGGTTAATCCACTTAGATTACAGAACCGGAACTAAACTCAGGATTTTTTCTGACAGGTAATGTCATCGTGTTTTACGAGCTGATCTGGTATCGGATAAATTGGGTTTGAGAGGCCTATTTGGTAACTTGCCCTCGCTTAAAAGTGTTAAAAATCAGGATTTTATGGTAGAAATAATTACATCCAGTCAGGAAGCTATTTTATTGGAGGATCACTATGGCGCGCATAATTACCATCCCTTACCCGTAGTATTAAGCAAGGGGGAAGGTGTTTTTTTGTGGGATGTTGAAGGCAACCGCTATTATGATTTCTTGTCAGCCTACAGCGCGGTGAACCAGGGGCACTGCCATCCACGAATCATCAACGCGTTAATTGAACAGGCGAAAGAACTTACGCTTACCTCCCGGGCATTTTATAATGATAAGCTTGGGATGGCGGAAAAATTGGTGTGTGAAACATTTGGCTACCAGAAGGCGCTGTTTATGAATAGCGGTGCGGAAGCAAATGAAACTGCCATTAAGCTCGCACGCAAATGGGGGTATACGAAAAAGGGAATTCCGGATAACGAAGCCATCATTGTAGCGGTAAAGAAAAATTTTCACGGACGAACCACTACCATTATTTCAGCTTCATCTGATCCTTCGGCACGAAAAGGCTTCGGGCCGTTTATGCCGGGCTTTGAAATAGTGGAGTATGTTAATGTGCCTGCACTGGAAAAAGCTTTGGCTAATCCCAATGTTTGCGGATTATGGATTGAACCAATACAAGGTGAGGCGGGAGTTTACGTTCCACAAGATGGCTACCTGAAGGCAGCAGAAACATTATGCCGAAAACATAATGTGTTACTGATGATGGATGAGATACAAACCGGCATTGGACGCACCGGAAAAATGCTGGCCAGCGATCATGAAAATGTTCGCGCGGATTTATTGATTCTGGGAAAGGCATTAAGTGGAGGTGTATTACCGGTGTCGGTTGTCCTCGCAGATGATGCCGTCATGCTGTTGATAAAACCCGGTGAGCACGGATCAACCTTTGGTGGTAATCCTCTGGCAGCAGTAGTGTGTATGGAAGCGCTTCGTGTTATTCAAGATGAAAAGCTGGCGGAGAATGCAGAGCGGTTAGGCATACTTTTCCGTAATCGGATGAACGGACTAATGACGAAAACAAATAAGGTAACATTGGTGCGCGGCAAGGGCTTGTTAAACGCCATCGTAATTAACGATACCCCCGACAGTGACACAGCCTGGAATATCTGTATAGAATTTTCGAAACACGGATTACTGGCCAAGCCCACCCATGGAAATATTATTCGCTTAGCACCCCCACTGGTGATTACGGAAGAGCAGCTTCATGAGTGTTGTGATATCATTGAAAAGGTAATAGTGAACTATACTTCCGCTTAATTTTAAGACTCAAAACATGCGTATTATTCTTATCGGCTCAAACGGAACCATTGGCAGTCATGTGGCCACTGAACTGGAAAAGCGCCATGAGGTAATTCGCGCCAGCGCCAACAAAGGCCCGTTAAAAGTAAATATTACTTCGGCATCCTCCATTCGGAGTATGTACAAGTTTGTCGGAAAGTTTGATGCTGTGATATGCACGGCAGGTACTGCTTATTTCGGCCCCTTTCATTCCATGAAAGAGAAGGATTTCTATACCGGTATTAAGAGTAAATTAATGGGCCAGGTAAACCTGGTGATGCTGGGGAAAAATAAAATCAATGAAGGAGGTTCATTTACGCTGACTACCGGAATCCTGTATCGCGATCCGATACGCGAAGGCGCGGCTCTAAGCATGATAAACAATGCTGTACATGGTTTCGTCCTGGGGGCATCCATCGAATTAAAAAAGAATGTGCGCATTAATGCCATTAGCCCTGGATTGGTGGAGGATTCCTTAGGGCAATTGGGGTCTTTCTTTCCCGGTCATATTCCGGTGCCCATGTGGAAGGTGGTATTGGGATATGTGAAGAGTGTGGAGGGCTTTGGTACCGGCCATATAATTGAGGTTTTATAACAAAGGCCCGCTATTGCAGGCCTTCATTACAAGTTTTAGAGCTTTAATTTTTGCTCGCCATAAATTTTTCAAGCAAGTCTGGTACTTTTTCAAAAACTGCGGATAATCCTTTGCTTTGGTGTGTATTGATAAACGTAATTTGCTCGCCACGGGTCACCAGAAAGCCAATAGGGTCAATACCTAAACCGGCTCCGGCACCACCGCCTTCACCTTGTCCCTCCTTTGGGGAATTGCCACCACCACCACCGCTGCCAAAACCAAGACCTACCCGGATAACCGGTACACATGTAAATTCACCTAACTGAAAGGATTCTCCAACAACCGTTTCAGTTTTTGCCTCCCGTTGAATGAACTCAGTCAACTGTTGGAGAAGTTTTTCAAAATTCATTTCCATAATTTTATTTTTTAGTTAGAAATTGAAGAAAAATCCAAAGAATAGAAACAGGTCGGTTTAGTACTTCCAGGTGAGCGTATACCCGGCCTTCAAAATTTGTCTGGATAAGAAATGGCTCCTTACTTGCCAGCAGGCAAACCGGTGTGAGCTTCGCATTCAACGTAACATCATCTGTATCCACCAGCAGCGTAAAGCGTTTGATGGTGAAACTTCGAATAATTCTTTGTACCAGGAATCGCCACGCGGTAAAGGACTTCTTGAAGCCATGTTTACCCTTTTCTTTAGGGGCAGGCTTTTTCGTTTCTGGTTTCTCCTTCTTTTCTTTTTTCCAGCCGGTGAGCGGAACTGGAATACCAAGAAGTTTTAACTGAGGCTTCAGGGTTGAGGCATCAATAAAGAACGTAAAAGCCGGGAGTTGCCGTACTTCATAGCGCTGTTCATCGGTGTCGATGTACAGCACAAGTGGAGTAATCAGGAAGCCAAGCAATAGGATAAGCAAAATCGCAACAAATAGCGCTACCCACATACCCATTGTTTTAGTGTAATGGAAAAGTAATGGTTGGGGTAGGTGAGCGCAATGACGCTATTCATCAGTCATCCATGACTTTGGTCATCTATTCGTTCACTGCATTTCAGTTTTCAGAATACCAAAGTATTTTAAATGTGGATTCCAGGGAAGTTTCTTTTTAGCAGGATAATTTTATCGATTCTGTTATTCGTTTCGCAATGCGTTCACTGGATTTGCCATGGCGGCTTTGGTTACCTGATACAGTACGATAACCAGTGAAAGTAGGAGCACCAGCACTGCCGTGAAGACAAAGACCTCCCAACCTGGTTCGGTACGGTATGCGTAACCGCTGAGAAACTTTTGCATTAGCCACCATGACACAGGGCAGCCTATAGCAGCGGCCAGTAAACTTAATACTGCAAATTCCTGCGACATCATGGCGATCAGGCTGGAAACACTTGCACCCATCGTTTTGCGTATGCTGATTTCCTTTTTTTTCCGCTCGGCCGTGTAGGCTACAAGCCCCAGTAAACCCAATGTTGAAATGATGATGGCCATAGCCGTAAAGCCAAGGGCAAGCACTCCGGTTACTTGTTCCGTTTTGTATAATGTGTTGAAGCTTTCATCCATGAAGGCGTAATCAAACGGGTATTCGGGGGTGAATTTTTTGACTGTATTTTGGATGTGCACTAGCGCATCTTGAGTTTGCGTTGGATCAATACGGGCATACACCACCCCACCCCATTGAGGGTTGCACATAAACACAATCGGATCCATTGTTTCGTGCATGGATCGGCTGTGGAAATCATTTACCACGCCAACAATACTTCCTTCAATTCCCCACAATGAAATACGTTGCCCGACTGGATCCGTTAATCCCATCTGCTCAACGGAACGTTTTGTCAACACAAAATTACTGGTATCGTTGAATTCTCGTGAGAAAAGCCGGCCTTCCGTTAATGTAAAGTTCAACGTTTGGAGAACATCAAAATCCACCACCACCGCGCGGAAGTATGGATTTTCTCCTTCTACTTTTCCAGGCCAGCTCAAGGAGGAAGTTTGATTTTGTACCTGAAGCAACGAGCCATTAGCTTTACCCATGTTGGGAATGGCCTCGTTTTTCAGCACCTCGTCACGGAAAGTTTTGAAATCGCGGTTAGCGGCACCCCGTACACTGAACATGACAACAGATTCACGGTTATACCCCAGATTTTTCTTCTGGATAAACTCCATTTGGTTGTGCACTACCAATGCACTGGCCACCAAAACAACAGTTAACGTAAACTGAAAAACAACAAGTGCTTTTCGTAAGCTCATTCCGCTGAACGTTGTGCTTAGGTCTCCCTTGAGCACATGGGCCGGACGATAGGATGAAAGTACCAGTGCCGGGTAGCTGCCGGCAATAAAACCGGTTGCGAGTACAATCGCAAATGCGGTTACCCAAAGCATACCATCACCCAAATCGAGTACAATTTTTTTGGAGACCAGTGGATTAAAAAGCGGCAGCAGAATATACACTACACCGATCGCCACCACCATGGCCAGCGCACTGAACAACAACGCCTCCATCAGGAACTGAAAAATTAAACTGACGCGTTGCGCACCAACAACTTTTCTCACCCCCACTTCTCGAGCCCGTGTGGCTGCTTTTGCAGTGGCCATGTTCATAAAGTTGATGCAGGCAATAATCAAAATAAAAATCGCGACTACCGTGAAAATTCGCACATACTCAATTCGTCCACCTGAAGGCAAACCATTTTCAAAATGGGCATTAAGGTAACGCTCAGCAAAGGGCTGAACGTAGATATCCATGTAATCAGCGCCATCTTCTGCAACGGTGCTTTTGTCGAGCTGAAGGTTTACTTTTTCACGGAAAGCATGAATGTCTGCGTTCTCCGATAATGTTAGGTATAACCAGTAATCGGCATTGTTCCAACTAAAATTTTCTCCTCGCTCGGCACGATGAATTTCGAAAGGCAGAATGAAATCAAACTGAAGCGTAGAGTTTATCGGTACATCAGCAAAGACTGCGGTAACTTTCTGTTCATACTGTTTACGCACCGTAACAGTTTTACCAATGGCATCTTTCTCACCAAATAATTTTCTGGCCAGCGATTCAGAAATAACGACTGAACTTTTATCGGCCAAGGGATTATCCTGATCCCCCTTAACAATGGGAAAGCTAAATACCTTGAAGAATTCAGAATTGCTGTAATATCCTTTTTCCAGAAAACCTTTCTCCTCAACTTGAAACAAATGATCACCTTCCGAATAAACCTGCGTAATGTGTGTTACTTCTGCAAAATTGGATTTGATTTCTTCGGCCAATGGCCCTGGTGTATTGTCCCATGTTATGACCTGGTCGGGTCGTTTAATGTTTAGTACAACCTGGTACAGGTTATCTATACGCTCGTGAAAGGTATTGATGGTAACTTCATCTTTCACCCATAAATAAATAAAGAGGGAACACACCAGCCCTGTGGATAGTCCGATGATAGTGATGAAGGAGTAGAATTGGTGACGGGTAAAATTGCGAAGTGCTATAAGGAGATAATTGTGGATCATGATTCTGATTTTTTACGCTTAAGACTGGTTTCTCGGCAAAATGGTGCAATAGCTTTTACTGTTTACTGAAAAGTCAACTCAGGGTTGCAGCCAGACTGGATTATTTCAGATTTTATTTAAAAGTTGATCTATCCGTGTTAGAACGATTGTGGTCTCAATGCGGGTTAGGCAGGCAAAATCTCCGCGATGGCATGTTTTTGCGCCAAATACAGAGCAGGGCCTACAGGGTAATTCCTCCCGACTGATTTGCAGGATGCTGTCATCACCTTTTCCATACGGGGCAAATCCAACAGCGGGATGTGTTCCTCCCCAGATGGACAACAGGGGTGTGCCGGAAAGTGCAGCAAGGTGCATATTCGATGAATCGGTGCAAACCAGAAGATCCAAGTGTTGCATCAACGCAATTTCTTCAGGCATTTTTAATTGGCCAGCGACTATAATGCAGTGATCGGGAAATTGAGCATGTAATTTCTGGAAGTAGGTTATTTCAGATTGCCCCCCGCCAAACAGAAAAATTTTAGCCTTGTAGTGTTGAATCAGGGAAGTGATAAGACCAGGATAATTTGAAAGGGGCCAGATCTTGGAAGCATGCATGGCAAACGGGGCTATGCCAATCCACTTTTCATGTTTGATGAGGGATTTTTTTTCAAGCCACTGATGAAGTGTTGTTCGTGCCTGATTATTACTTGCCAGGTAAGGACCTGAAATCAATGTAAACTCAAAGCCGGCTTCTTGTAAAGCCCACTTGTATCGCTCAACACTGTGCTTCAGTGGTATTATAATTTTATTTTCTTTACGGGTAAATGCTCTCTTTTCGGCTCTCCCTTTTTTAAACACCACAATCTTTTTTCCTGCAAGTTTGAATAGACTCCGGAGCATGATTGTACGAATGTGGTCGTGCATATCCACCACTACATCAAAGTTAGTTTTAGCTTCCAAATCTTGTTTTAGTTTCCACATTCCAGGTATACCTGCGTAGCGGTTGTCAACATCTGCACTAAAAACATTTACCCTTTCGATTGCGGAAAAGAAAGCTGCAAACTTCGGCCGGGTAGCAAGGGTTACTTCAACATCCGGATGGGCTGCAACCAACGAGCGCAGAACGGGAACCAACAACACTACATCGCCCATAGCAGAAAACCGGAGAATGAGGATTTTTTTCATGGAATTCGCGGGGTGTCTTGCTTCGGCAGTCTTCGTATGTCAGCTCTATTTTTTTTGATACAACATCGGGTTGAGCGAAGCATCATTGTACATTTTCATCTGCCGGTACACTTTCATTTTGCGGTCCCCGGATTGAATGTCTGTAATGAGCTGATCAAAGGCCAGATGCATGTCCATTTTTTGTTCCAGTAAGATGGCGAGTTTGGCTTCGCATTTGACAAGATGATCAACACGGGCATCGGAGCGCTCAGTTTGTTCCTTCATGTGGTAAATCTTCAGCATCAGTATGCTCATCCTATCGAGTAACCAGGCCGGAGTTTCGGAATTGATTTTGGCCGTTGGTTTGGGTTCACTATTCTTGAAGAATTCAAGAAAGTTGTCGTCTATTTTCTCTACGGTGTCGGTACGGTCCTGGTTAGATTTATCGATACGTCTTTTTATTTGCAATGCTTCGGTCGGGTTGATATCCGGTAACCGAATGATATCTTCCAGGTGCCATTGTACGGTGTCGATCCAGTTTTTCAGATAGAGTAAATATTCAAAACTGTTTTCTGCATATGGATTTTTCACAGGGGTGTCAACATGATCATGAACATGATAGTCATTAATACTTTGCTGGAAGATTGCGTAGCATTCGGTAGCGTTAAGCATGGGCATGAGAATTTGATGGCAAATTACAAATTAGAGTGGATTGTTTCTGATTCTGGGTAACCTAGACTTGAGGAAGGGGTAAAAATTTGAGATTGGGTTAATTGTGAATATGAGCTGCAGGTTATCAAAAAGGTCAACCTCATTCCGTATGCCATGGATGAAGTTGATACGGAAGTTCAGTTTTACTGTATACTTGTGAGATTTAATTCCCAGCGAACCAGAATGTCATCACACCATTTTGTAAAGGAAGACCAGGAACCAGCCCTCCTTATCCAGGATGCCTCTTCGGTTCCCCTTGCAATCGTGAAGGAATTGCTGGAGTGGAGCCCAACTGTTATTGTACTGGAGCAAGCACTGGAAAGTGTATTACGATGGGGGATTAAAATTGATGTGGTAATAAGCTCATTGGAAAATGTGCCACAGTATGTTGACGTATTAAACGAGCAGGCGCCCGTAAAAATTTTATCTCATCAGACGAACGAAAGTCCATTAACCACTGCATTTTATTTTCTCCTGGCCGGAAAGTACCGCGCTGTAAATGTAGTGGGGGTTGATATAGCATTCCTTCAACCTTTTACCAAAAATCTGGATGTTGTTGCCTTCATTGACCAGGTTCGATGGACTTTTGCCAGGAATGGAAAATTTGAGAAATGGCTGCCCTCTACTTCAAAAATCGTTGTACGCGATGAGGGAACCCCTATTTCAAAGATTGGATTGGATGAGCATAATCATGTAATTGGAGACGGTGTGATTAGCCTGATGAGTACTAAACCGTTTTGGGTGGGCGAAGCACTGTAACAGCTTACGGTTGAAGAATTCTTTCTGTCAATTTATTCAGGTCAACTTTTTCTATGGGATGGGGTGTATTCTCCAGAAGATGAAACGATCCATTAGGCAGCCAGTCGGAAACCCGTTCCGAAAAATTTTTGTCAGCCATATCATCAGTATCGCCCAGTAAAATTTCAACTGGAGCAGAAATAGTGCTTAAAATTGATTCCGTCAACCTCGGTTTCATGCCCAGGTCAAGCATCATGTCAACAGTCTTTTGCATCAACACTTTCCAGTCGGTAGGAGCATGACGATGCTCGAGTAACCGTGCGAAGGCCGGTACTTTTTCAAGTATCTTTTCCGGATTCAGTTTTTTCACTTCACGCTCAGCCGATTTAACTGACCAGTCGAACATAGTACCCAGAGTAATGATTTTACCAATCCGATGTGGATGAAGGTACGCCAGCCAAAGGGCAACATACCCTCCCATACTAAATCCGAAAATATCTACGGAGGGTACTTGATGTCTGTCCAAAAACAGCAATACATCATCAGTAAAGGCCTCAATGCCAAAGTCTTCCTGGAAGGGTTCGCCACTGTGTCCGGAAAAATTCATCCAAAGAACGTTTCGCCCAGACAATTCCAGTTTTTGTTTGAGGGGTTCGAGCTGTGATGCGGAGCCCATCGCCCCATGTAACAGGAGTATTGGATTCATGATGGAGTATAAGTTGCCGATATGATGCGGTCTTTACCTTGAATGTCCTGAAGGATCAGTACCGGATGATACGCATGGGTTAAAAATACTTCAGCGGTAGCTTCACCAAAGCGTTCGTTTATCTCCACCAGCACCATACCACCGGGACGTAATGCTTTTTGCGCTTTTTTGGCTATGGCTTTATAAAATACTAATGGATCGTCACTTTCAACAAAAAGGGCAAGGTGGGGTTCGTGATTCACTACATTTTGGTCGAGTGTTGATTTTTCACGCTGTGCGATATAAGGAGGATTACTGACGATCATGTCCAAATCGTGAAGTAGTAAATCATTGTTCAGTATATCATGGTGAAAAAACGTTACCGGAGCAGCTAATTGATCAGCATTCTGTTGTGCAACGCCAATGGCCCCTGAACTTATATCTGTTGCAAAAACCTGTGCAGCGGGAATTTCAAGTTTTAACGTAATCGCAATACATCCACTGCCAGTTCCGATATCCAAAATTTTTACGTTTTTTCCCACAGCATTACTTTCAAGAATGCACCGGTAAATCAATTCTTCCGTTTCCGGTCGCGGGATGAGTACGTTAGAGTTAACTAAAAATTTTCTTCCATAAAAATAGGCTTCCCCAAGAATGTATTGAATAGGTTCATGATGGTTCATACGATGAAGTATAGTATTCATTCTGTCCTGAATTTCCGGAGTCCACTCAACCGTTCTGCCAATAAGGATTTCTGCTGGTGAAAGACCAAATACATGGTTCATGGCCATGAAAGCAAGCTGATTGATTTCATCAACCGATTCAGGTAATGTGATTTTCAAGACAAGGTTTGTAAAAAGATTTTTGGAGTTCATGCTTTTGTCAATCTTTGCAAGATAAATCATGGTAAAACACGATCACCATCAGGATGAACTTTTTATGCAGCGCGCACTGGAACTGGCAGCGCTTGGGCGGGGAGCGGTAAGCCCCAACCCAATGGTGGGCTGTGTGATTGTACACGATAACCGGGTAATCGGAGAAGGCTGGCATAGAACGTATGGGGAAGCACATGCTGAAGTGAATGCTGTAGCGGCCG
>CAZCRJ010000014.1:0-16260 GCA_964501015.1 uncultured Roseivirgaceae bacterium
TCTCCACCGTTTCTTAACTGGAAATTAACCAAGACCATACTTGATGGGCCTCAGTATTACGAAAATGTGTTGCTTGTAAACCGGTTGTTTGAAATGGATCCTCCGGAGATCATACTTGATCCGAATAACAGGCTAGAGAAATTTGCAGATAGAATTCCGTTTCTGAAAAATAACTACAACAAATCAGAAAACGGAAGATGGATTCTTAACAACTGATTTTCTCTACCCTGCGCTCATGACGACCACCTTCGAACGGAGTGCGTAAAAAAGTAATCAGAATTCGTTCCGCCTCATCAATGCTTACAAACCGCGCAGGAATACACACTATGTTGGCATTATTATGTTGCCGTGTCAGGGCTGCGATTTCCTCTGTCCAGCATAATGCTGCACGAATACCTTGATGCTTATTGGCCGTTATCGCCACTCCATTGGCGCTTCCGCATAACAAAAGCCCAACATCAGCTTCTCCCTTTTCCACTGCACTGGCCACCGGGTGAGCAAAGTCGGGATAGTCAACGGAGTTCAAACTATCCGTACCATAATCGGTTACCGTATAATTATTTTTTTCAAGCCATTGTTTCAGGGCTTGTTTGAACTCAAACCCTGCGTGGTCGCTTCCTATTGCAATTGTTGGCATTATGCTCCGTATTTTTGTTCTGCCTTCTTTTCCTCGCGTGCCTGGCGCCTGAGCACCATTGCTGATATCAAGATACTGAATTCGTATAGTATCATCAACGGAATACCAATCATTGTCTGACTAAACGGATCGGGTGGCGTGATAATGGCCGCGATAATTAATATGATAACGATAGCGTGCTTGCGATACTGTCGCAAAAAGGCAGGTGTAACCATACCGATCTTAGTTAAAAAGTACACCACCACCGGCAACTGGAATAATATTCCACTTCCAAAGACAAGTGTAATAATGGTTGACACCACTGAGGTGATGTCAAACTCGTTGGAAATCATGGGGCTGATCGAATAGCTGGACAAAAAGTAGATGGCCAGCGGACTCATTACGAAATAGCCAAAGGATACACCTGTAAAAAATAAAACGGAGATAAAGAAAACAGCACCACGCGAGTAGTTCCGTTCTTTACTCATAAGGCCCGGCTTAATGAACCGCCATACCTCCCAAACCACATACGGAAATGCAGTCACAAACCCGATGAAAAGGGATGCGGCAATATGCATGGTGAACTGTCCCGTCATCTGACGGCTCTGTATCTTGAATGGAATTTCCGTTACACACAGTGATTCTTCTGACCCGGTAAGTTTTCCCAAGGCACACATCCAGTCAAAAAAAATAAAATCGGGACGGGCTACTGCAAATAATACGTTCTGAAAAATCCAGGGGGCTTTAATAAATGCAATTATCGTAAGTATGATAACGGCAAATAACGCCCTGATAATGTGCCACCGTAATTCCTCGAGATGATCGAGGAAGGTCATTTCCTTTTCTTCTGCCATTCGCTATTTGTATAACGGAAACTTCCGCATGAAGGTATTTACCTTCTTTTTTACCGCTTTAAGATTATCCGTATTATCCGGTGCTTGTAATGCCTGGTCGATCAGATCCACAACTTTCACCATATCGATTTCTTTAAGCCCGCGTGTTGTAATGGCTGGTGTTCCAACGCGCATACCTGAAGTAACCATTGGCGATTGTGTGTCGAAAGGCACCATGTTTTTGTTTATGGTGATGTCGGCTTTAATCAATGCTTCCTCCGCTTTCTTACCGGTCAGGTTTTTTGTGCGAAGATCGATCAGCATCAAATGGTTATCGGTACCTCCGGAAATAATTTTGTAGCCCTTTTTAACAAACGCATCTGCCATTGTTTTCGCATTCTTCACCACCTGCACAACATACTTTAAATAGGCATCCGATAAGGCCTCTTCAAAGGCTATTGCTTTCGCAGCAATAACGTGCTCCAAAGGTCCGCCTTGTGTGCCTGGAAATACGCCTGAATCAAGTATGGAGGCTATTTTTCTGATTTCACCCTTAGGTGTTTTCAGACCCCAGGGATTGTCAAAGTTCTTTCCCACCATAATCAATCCGCCCCGTGGGCCACGAAGTGTTTTATGGGTAGTAGTCGTTACGATGTGACAATGTTCCATTGGATCGTTTAATAATCCGCGGGCAATTAATCCTGCCGGATGGGCTATGTCGGCCAATAAAAGCGCTCCTACTGCATCTGCTGCTACACGAAGCTTTTTGTAATCCCAATCACGGCTATAGGCAGAGGCTCCGCAAATAATCAACTTTGGTTTTTCACGCCTGGCGGTTTCAATTACTTTATCAAAATCAATTTGCCCGGTGCTTTCTTCAACACCATAAAAACTAGGCTGATAAAGTTTACCTGAAAAATTAACTGGTGATCCATGTGTTAAATGGCCCCCATGAGAAAGATCAAAGCCCAATATCTTATCGCCTGGTTTTAAACAAGCCAGCATTACAGCAGCATTGGCTTGTGCGCCTGAGTGGGGTTGTACATTTGCCCAATCAGCATTAAAAAGTTGCTTCACCCGGTCTATTGCCAACTGTTCAATTTCATCCACCACTTCGCATCCTCCGTAGTACCGTTTTCCGGGAAGACCCTCGGCATATTTGTTAGTAAGTACTGTTCCCATCGCACGCATCACCTGGGGGGAAGTAAAATTTTCGGAGGCGATGAGCTCTATTCCGTTTTGCTGGCGTTTCTTTTCTTTTTCAATCAGGTCGAAAATGACTTTATCTCTCTTCATGGATGGGTGTGGTGTTAAAAGCAGGCCAAAGATAAGTTTGAATTGACAAGTGCCAATACGAGCTGAAATAAAATGAGGAAGAGTTTAATTTTAAATCAATTCCATCCTTGTGCTTCCAAAAGCCTTGAGAACACTATGGTTTCCATCCTGGACCTCGCACAACCCTTCCTGGCCTGGCACCCGTATGTTCGCCATCATTCAACACCTGAGTACCGTTTACAAAAACATGTACCATTCCGGTACTGTACTGGTGGGGGTTTTCAAACGTTGCATGGTCCTGAATTTTCAGCGGATCAAACACAACAACATCGGCATAAAATCCAGGCTGGAGCGCCCCGCGGTTTTTGATTTTTAAATTGGTTGCCGGAAGAAGGGTGAGTTTACGAATGGCTTCTTCCAGGGGTATAACTTTTTCATCGCGAACATATTTGCCTAATAACCGGGCAAAATTACCGTAGGCCCTGGGGTGCGTACTACTTTTTAGAAACCACCCCTCTGCTGCCGGTGACCCGGCATCGGAACCAAAGCTCATATTGGGCAGTGCAATCTGCCTTTTAACATTCTCCTCACTCATAAGAAAATAAACAGTGCCAACCCGTGTGCTGTCCGCGCACACCAGGTCCATCGCTGTTTCTTCCGGACTCTTACCCATCAGGTCTGCCACTTCCTTCAGCGTTTTACCGGTAAGTTGCTTCAGCGAATCATTAGAGAAACCGACCAACAGCATATTTTCTGCCGAGCCGGCCAATGCCATCAGGTTTTCCCATTTGTCAGACGGGTTCTTCATTTCTTCAAGCGCCCTCTTTCTCAACTGTGGATTCTTCATTCGCTTTATCCAATCGTTTATCCCGCCTTCCTGAAGCCAGGGGGGCATGGCTGCATCCAGTCCGGTGGCTCCTGCAGTATACGTATACATATCCGTTGTGATCCGAATGCCTTCTTTATTTGCCCGATCAATCATGGAAAGCACCGAATCGAGTTTGTTCCAGTTTCGTTTACCTGCCATTTTAAGATGGTAAATCTCAGCAGGCAGATTGGCTTCCCGGGCGATGCGTATGGTCTCCTCCACAGCAGCAAAAATATTATCCCCTTCACTTCGCATATGGGTTATGTACATGCCCCCATAGGTAGAAGCTACTTTGCATAATTCAATCAGCTCCTCAGTAGAGGAGTAACTTGCCGGGGCATAAATCAGTGAGGAACCGATTCCCATGGCCCCTTCTTCCATTGCCTGCTTTACCAGGGCCTTCATTCGCTCAAGCTCCTCCTCATTCGGTAAACGATCCTCACGCCCAAGCTCATGTACCCGAATTGATGTGGCTCCTACGAACGAGGCAACATTTGTTGAAACACCCCTTCGCTCGAGTGACTCAAGGTATTCCCCTAATGTTGTCCAGTCTATTTCATAGTCCAGTCCGGATTTCTTTATGCTTTTTATCATGCCCTGCTTGCTCTCTTCATTAATAGGCCCCATGGATGACCCTTCACCCATAACTTCAAGTGTAACTCCCTGGCGGATGTCAGCCTGGGAATTGCCATCGATAAGTAAGGTTTCTGTAGCCCAGCTTAGCATATTAATAAATCCCGGAGCTATTGCCATGCCGGTTACATCCTTTTCTGATTTTCCGACCGCATTCTTCAGATCACCGATGAAGGCAATGGTATCAGCATTAATGGCAATGTCGGCAACATAGGGGAGTTGGCCGGAGCCATCATAAATTGTTCCTCCACGAAGAATTACATCGTACTCCTGCTTTTGGCATGAGGTAATAAACAACACAATAGATAAACCATAAGAAAATAATCTCATACTATACTGGGATTAAAATGATGAATTCATACTTTACTTCGTGCGTAGGTCATCGTGCAATTCATTACCGGCTTCTCGTATTTCAGTGAAGCCTCTTTCCTGTAAAATTTCTCCGCACCGCTTAATCGAAAGCTCCAGGCCGTCAATCAATTTACCGTTACGCATCGTACGCGTAAGGTCGCGCACAATGGTATCCCAAACCTTCTGTTCCACCACCTTCCCAATTCCACGATCAACCATAATGATCACTTCTTGTTCGAACACTGAAACAAATATCAGGATGCCGGTACGATGTCGGGTGTTAAAAACCTCTTGTTCCACAAATGCACTTGTTGCGCGTTGGCGGGTGGCGTGCTCCATGTGACTTTGCGTTACCAGTAAACGCTTTATAGTATCTGACAAATTGGGAATTAAAGCACCAATTACCCCCATCACCATTACTAACAAAAAAAGCATTAGGGCATCATCAATGGCCATTGCAGGGACAACCTGATCCATGATTACCAAAAAAAAAAAAAAGTTGCTGAAGCGGTAGTAAGACTTCCTGCAAAATAGGCAATTGAATAATCTCCGCTTTTCGGAACAATAACCGGCACTATTTCTCCTGAATTTCCAGCCTCGGCCTCTCGCACTGCGCCTTTAATACGTTCAAGATCAGCTTCACTAAATGGGTAAGTAAGGAACATAGCTCTGGTATCGGCTATTAAAGTTAATTATTATGCTTTCAATCTCTCAACTGACGCAAGTATAACTGTATGGTATTTTCAAGTCCAAAGTAAAGGGCATCGCAAATCAATGCATGACCAATGGAAACTTCATCCAAAAAGGGAATGGATCTTTTAAGAAACAGGAGGTTGGTTAAATCCAGGTCGTGTCCGGCATTAATTCCTAAACCACAAGCCCGTGCCGTGTTGGCGCAGGCTATATAGGGGGTTATCGCGTCTTCTTTATTTCCACGGTATCCTTTTGCATAACGCTCGGTATAGAGCTCAATTCGGTCTGCACCTGCTAATGCCGCTCCTTCTGCCATAGCTTCAACCGGATCCACAAACAACGAAACACGTGTTCCATAACCTTTCAATTCTGTTATGATATCCTTTAAAAAATCCTGATGCTTAACCGTATCCCATCCGGCATTTGAGGTGAGTACCTCCGGGGTATCCGGTACCAGGGTGGCTTGTGCTGGTTTTACCTGGCGGATTAGTTCAAGGTATCGGGCATCCGGGTATCCTTCAATGTTAAATTCAGTTTGTACAACATCTTTTAACTGAACAACATCGGCATACCGGATGTGTCGTTCATCTGGCCGCGGGTGTACGGTAATACCCGCTGCTCCAAACCGCTCACAATCGATGGCTGTTTTAAGCACATCGGGATTGTTCCCCCCACGGGCATTTCGGAGGGTAGCGATTTTGTTGATATTAACACTAAGGCGAGTCATAAATCAAGGAGGCAAATTACAAATACAAGTTCGCAAACACACAAGAATGGAAATATGGATTTTCATTCGCATTATCGTGCTACTTTTGTTAAAACTTTACACGTATGAGTCTAAGAACACAGATTGACAATGATATCAAGAAAGCCATGTTGGCAAAGAATAAGGAAGAGCTTGAAGCGCTGCGTGGCATAAAATCAATGATTCTGTTAGCCGAAACTGAAAAAGGAGGGAGTGGTGATGTTTCTTCCGATACGGAAAACAAATTGCTGATGAAGGCCGCCAAACAACGTAAAGAATCTGCCGATATTTTTACCCAACAGAACCGTGCCGACCTGGCTGAGAAAGAACTTTTTCAGCTAGCGGTTATCAGCAGGTATTTACCAAAGCAATTATCCGAAACTGAGGTAACTGAAGTTATAAAAACTATCCTTGCTGAAATGGGGGCTACCGGACCGCAGGATATGGGTAAGGTAATGGGGGCAGCAACTAAAAAGCTTGCTGGTCAGGCCGATGGTAAATTGATCTCAGAAATTGTCAAAAAACTGCTTACCTCTTGAATACTCTTGATCTTGTCCTTATCATCTTTTTTGTAATCGGAATTGCATCCGGTTACCGAAAAGGATTTCTTATTACGCTGTTCTCCCTACTCGCCATTTTTTTGGGAATATTGGCGGGCTTTAAGTTAATGGGAGCAGCCATGTTAACCTTAAATGATCATTACGCAATTGATGATAAAATTTTACCCTATGTAGCGTTTGCCGTTGTGTTTTTTATCGTTTTACTGGTGGTTAGCCTATTAGGAAAGGTTTTAAAATCAACCTTGGACAAAACCTTGCTCGGCAGTGTCGATCAGCTGGCCGGAGGGGTATTGGGCGTATTGAAAACTGCCTTTATAGTCAGCGTCCTTTTCTGGATTATGGATTCCCTTTCGTTTGAAGCGCTTTACAGATGGTCTGAGGGCTCATGGTTGTACCCCTATACCGCTGGATTTGCACCTGCTGTTACGGAATGGGCAGGTGATCTTTTTCCGGTATTCAAGGATCTTTTTCAGTCTTCAGACTGAAACCTTACAGCGCACAAGGATAAGCGGATGAATTTTTTTTCTTTACCTTTTCGTTATTAATTCAACATCCATGGCATTACAGGTAAAAGAAGATCAGCATTATAAATTCGTTGATGAAGGTAAAGGCCCTGTGCTAATGCTCCTTCACGGACTTTTTGGCGCACTCAGCAATTGGGAAGGTGTTGTAGGCCGCTTTTCAAAAAACTTCAGGGTTATCATTCCCATGCTTCCTATTTATGAAATGCCTATTCGCGAAGCGGGATTGGAGGGCTTGCGAAAATTTGTGGAGGATTTTGTGGCGTTGAGGAAGCTGGAGGATATGATAATTATGGGCAATAGCCTGGGGGGGCACGTGGCAATGGTGTATACCCTCAAAAACCCTGACAAAGTAAAAAAACTCATCCTTACAGGCAGCTCTGGCTTATTCGAAGATTCTATGGGAGGCTCCTATCCAAAGCGGGGAAACTATGAATACATACGCGAACGCGTTGCCTATACCTTTTACAATCCAACTGTTGCCACAAAAGAGCTGGTTGACGAGGTGTTTGAAACCACCAACAGCATACCCAAGTGTATGCGTATTGTTTCAATTGCAAAATCAGCTCAGCGCAATAACATGGCAGAAGACATTCCAAATATTACGGTACCTACCTTATTGGTATGGGGTCTAAACGATACCATTACTCCGCCCATGGTAGCCCACGAGTTCAATCGGCTTATCCCCAACTCCACCCTTCAATTTATCGATCATTGCTGCCACGCGCCAATGATGGAACATCCTGAAAAATTTAATGGTATTGTGGAACACTTTCTGCTTAATTGAGGTATCTATGTAAAAATAAATTATTTTGATTGCTGGAGATTTAATCAACCACATGATTCCACCCTTAAAAGCATCTGATGATGCGCATAAGGCTATTGTGTGGATGGAGGAGTTTCGGTGCAAACACATGCCTGTGGTTGAGGAGGGTAAGTTGCTGGGCTTTATTTCCGAAGAAATTATTCTGGAGTCAAATGACATCGATCAAAAAGTTGCAGACTTCCCACTTATTGGTCAAAACTGTTATGTTTCCTTATCGTCACATTTTTATGACATCCTGCGTATCGCATCCGATAACGCATTACAGATGGTGGCCGTAATGGATGAAGAAGGGAAGTATACAGGTGTAATAACGGTTCAGGATACGCTATCCTTCTTTGCACAATCTGCTGCTGTTCAAATGCCTGGTGGAATCCTGGTTATGTCCATGAACCATAATGATTATTCGTTGGCAGAAATCAGCCGACTTATCGAAGAGAATAGCGCAAAAATTTATAGCGCACTGGTTAAAGAAGATCCGCTGGATTCCGGGAAAATACGGTTGACCTTAAAAATTAATCAATTGGATCTTTCCCGTATTGTGGCAACACTTGAACGTTTCGGGTATAAGGTTATTGGTCGGTACCAGGAATCAAAACCTATTGGTTCAGAGCGCGAACGAATAGATATGTTGCTGCGCTACCTTGATATCTAATCCCTATTTTACTTCCGCTTTTCACTTCAACATTTCAGTTGTACCTTTAGCCTTCTCCGGAGGATCACAGCCTATGAAAATTGGAATTCACGGTAAGGAATTCGACCGCCAATCGGTTGCCTTTATTGAGCTGATCTTTGATATCCTTTCCCGGAATCGGATAGAATTAAAAGTATCATCAAAGTTTGAGCAATACTTACGGTCATCTGCCTTCAAAAAATTTAAGTGGAAGACGTATGAGGTGGGTGATTCCCTAAAAAAATTGGATGCCTTTATCAGCATTGGAGGTGACGGAACGTTGCTGGAATCAATGACCCATATTGGCCAATCAGAAACACCCATCCTTGGCATCAATACCGGACGACTGGGATTCTTAGCTACCATCAGCCGGGAAGAAACTGAGGCTGCTCTTCAGCATCTTTTTAAGCGTGAATTCACTCTTGATAGACGCGCCATGCTTCGTCTTGAGTCTAATACTAAACTCTTTGACAATCTCAATTTTGCCCTTAATGATTGTACCATTGTAAAGAAAGATTCCTCCTCCATGATTACCGTACACACGTATATCGATGGGGAGTTTTTAAATTCCTATTGGGCTGATGGAATCATTGTTTCTACACCAACAGGTTCAACGGGCTATTCATTGAGTTGCGGAGGGCCATTGGTTTTTCCACGCTCTGGTAACTTCATTATTACCCCCGTGAGTCCGCATAATTTAACAGTAAGGCCAATTGTTGTAGCCGATTCATCAACCATTAGTTTCGAAATAGAGGGGCGCAGCAAGAAGTTTCTTGTGTCCCTTGATTCCAGAACGGCCATTGTAGATGCTTCGGTTAAAATCAAAGTAAAGAAAGAACGCTTCGGAGCCAACTTAATTCTTATGGAGAACCAGCACTACTTTAAAACACTTCGACAAAAGCTAAACTGGGGCCTGGATATCCGGAATTAAAATTTCATTACTTTTGATGGTAACGTTTTAAGCTTAGTAATCCCCGGTAATGATCCGATTGGTAAATGTTCTTCTTGTGGTTTGTCTCCTCCTTGTCACAGGACAATTCGCCAATGGCCAAATGAGCCGGCAGGCCATCAAGAAAAACAATAAAAAAATGTACAGTTTCAAGGGGCGAAAAAACGATTTCAAAGACAGGGCGTATAGTTCTCTTGGCATCACGTTGAACGCGTTCAATTACTATGGCGACCTGTCCCCTACACCAAAACCAATCAGTACCGACTTAAGCCTAACACTTCCTGCTGTTGGCGTTTCATTCAGCCATCGGTTTGGTCCCCGCTACCAGCTAATAGGGAGCTTTACATACGGAGGCATTAAAGGGTCAGATGCTACATCAGCTGATCCAGATGACGCCAATAATGGGGTTTATCGCTACGTCAGAAATCTTTCCTTCAGAAATCGGTTAAAGGAGTTATCCGTTGTGGCACAATTTGATTTATACGAAAACAGTTATACCTACATCAGCCGGGTTCAATGGACACCCTATGTGTATGGAGGTATTGCGGTGTTCCACCATAATCCTCAGGCCCAGGTACCGCAAAATGATCTGTTGGGACAACCTTTTCAAGATGCCGGGCAGTGGGTTGATCTGCGTCCCTTAAAAACAGAAGGAAAATCATACAGTTTAATTCAGGCGGCCATACCATTTGGCCTTGGGGCGCGTTTCAGATTAAATGATGCAATGGATTTAGCTGTTGAGTTTGGATTCCGCTATACGTTTACCGATTACCTTGATGATGTAAGCAGTGTATATGTGGATTTGAATACGTTTGGTGATAATGAAAAGGCTAAGGCACTTTCCTACAGATCGAACGAAATACCTTCAGGCGTGAATTCACGTGTTGATGAAATTATTGCTAACCGGCATACCGGATATAATGGGTTCACTACAGTAGCGGGATTTGGCCACCTGAATAATAATGGTACACCTAACCTACGCGGAAAGTCGGACGGTCGCGATATCTACATGATTTCCACCCTTCGGTTAAGCTATATTCTTGGCAAAAACTTCAACAAGGCCAAGTTCAGATGAGAACAGTATCTGCATTCATCATACTTCTCTACCTGGTGAGTAATAGTGCACTGGCACAACGGTCTGAAATTGGCTTCGGCTTAGGTGCGTTCACCTATACAGGCGATTTGGCAAGAACCTATCGGCTCGCCAATACCCGACCGGCCGGCACGATGTACTATCGAAATAATATAAGCAAGGTTGTTAGCATGCGAGCAACGGTAACAGCAGGCCAACTGGCCGCCAGTGAAACACCCATTGATGCCTTTGCTTCAGTAAGAGATGCTTCTTTCAATATCTTTTTACTGGAAGCCAGCCTGGGATTTGAATATCACTTTCTCGATTGGCGAGACGATAAAAAACCCATGCGGTATACACCCTATCTATTTGCCGGGTTTGGTCTTTTTGGGATTTCGGGGCATGAAAATAAAGCAGCAGAATACAGTACCGTTCAGGGTGTGATTCCCTTTGGCGGGGGATTCAAATATATTGTTAACCCGAAAGCGTATGTCGCCTTTGAAGTTGGCATTCGAAAGACATTCTTTGATTACCTGGATAACATCTCTGGGGGGGATCCAATACTTAAGAATTACCAATATGGCAACCCAAATGACTTCGATAACTATTTTTTTGTGGGTATAACCTTCACCCGAACTTTTTATGATATTCCCTGTCCCAGAAATCCCTATAAATAACGCTGGCTAACAATTCGCCTGCTGTAGTAAAAGTTGTTTAAAATACCCTAATTTTGGCCCCCCGTGGCTTCTTTTAAAGAACATATTGACCGGACCAAACTGCCTTCGCATATCGCCATAATAATGGATGGAAATGGACGATGGGCTAAAAAGAAGGGCGCAATGCGCATTTTCGGTCATCGCAATGCCGTTAAAGCCGTGCGGGAAGTAACCGAAGGATGTGGTGAACTTGGCATTAAATTCCTAACCCTGTATGCCTTTTCTACTGAAAACTGGTCACGGCCAAAGGAGGAAGTGGAGGGATTGATGGAACTGCTTGTAAATACCCTGAAGGCAGAAATAAAATCACTAATGGAGAACAAAGTAAAACTAATGACCATTGGTGAAACATCTCATCTTCCGGTGGACTGTCAGAAAAATCTGGCCTGGGCCATAAACAAAACACGTGAAAATAAGGGGCTTACTGTAGTAATAGCTTTGAGTTACAGCGGACGATGGGAAATAACGCAGGCTGTAAAAGCTATTGCTGAGGAAGTTAAGAGCGGGGCATTAACTCCGGACGGAGTGAATGAAAAGATACTTGAGCAACATTTGCAAACGGTAGGAATCCCCGACCCAGAGCTACTTATACGCACCAGCGGAGAGATGCGCATCAGTAACTTTTTATTGTGGCAGATAGCTTACACAGAGTTATATATTACACCAACCCTATGGCCTGATTTTCGAAAAGAGAACCTGTTTGAGGCCATTTGGTCTTTCCAGCAACGCGAGCGCAGATTTGGTAAAACGAGTGAACAATTGAATCCGGTTAGCTGAATGAGAAACATTGTATTGATTGTATTATTACTTCTAGTTGGGTTTGATAGCGTTGCCCAGTTTAGACGAAGCCGGGATAGGGCCAGTTCGGCCACTGACGCAAATTTGAATTATGTCAACCCGGCAGAATATAGCATTGCTGGAATAGAAGTAACAGGATTAAGCATTCTGGATAAGAATGCCATGGTATCCTTAACCGGACTTCGGATTGGCGACAAAATAAAAATTCCTGGGGATGCCATCTCCAGCGCTATACGAAAACTATGGAATCACGGCCTCGTTGGTGATGTCTCCATTGGTGTTCAGAAAATTGAAGGAGACCAGGTGTGGCTGGAAATTAAATTAGCGGAGCGTCCACGATTAACCAACTTCTACTTCAGCGGAATTAACAACTCTCAACAATCGTCACTGAAAGAAGAACTTACCTTAATTCGCGGAAAGATTGTGAACGATGCCATGTTGCGAAATACCGAAATGGCCGTTAAAAAATACTTCATCAAAAAGGGATTTCTCAATACGGAAGTAAACATTATACAGGAGCGTGATACCCTTAATCGCGATGGTATCCGTCTTAAAATTGATATTAACACCAATTCAAAAGTTAAAATCAATAAAATTTATATTCAAGGAAATGAAGAGTTCAGTGATGCCCAGATAAAAGGCAAAATGAAAAAAACCGCAGAGCATCCGCGGTTTACACTGCACCGTGTATTGATTTCCGAATTGTTATCCTTCCGGCCAGGCAACATTAAAACATACCTTACCTCTTCGTATGCTGTGAGTTGGAGGGAAGCAAAGGGCTTCCTGGATGACAATGTGAAGCTCAATGTATTCAAAGGGTCGAAGTTTATTCAAACAGAGTTTGATGAAGACAAAAAGAAGGTTATCGATTTCTATAATTCAAAAGGCTACCGCGATGCTGAAATTACGATGGATTCATTGTACAACCACAATAAAAAAACAATCAACCTTGAGATCGCCATTGAAGAAGGACCGAAGTATTACTTCAGAAATATTCTCTGGACCGGTAACTACATTCATACTGACAAAACCTTAAACGCCATTTTAGGAATTAAGAAAGGTGATGTATACAACCGTGAAATGATTGAACGGAAGCTTACTTTCAACCCTAAAGGTGCCGACATCAGCGGATTATATATGGATGATGGATACCTTTTTTTCAGGATTAATCCTGTAGAGGTGGGTGTTGTTGGAGATTCCATTGATGTGGAGATGCGGATTTATGAAGGCGATCAGGCCACTATAAATGAAGTTACCATTTCTGGAAACGACAGAACCAGTGATCATGTCATCAGAAGAGAACTTTCCACTGTTCCGGGTCAAAAATTCAGACGTGCGGACATCATCCGCACCCAACAAAAGCTTGGACAGCTTGGCTATTTCAACCCACAATCAATCGGACAAAATTTGCAACCCAATCCGGCTAATGCAACAGTAGATGTGGAGTGGCAGGTAGAGGAACAATCGAATGACCAGATCGAGCTTTCCGGAGGCTGGGGAGGCGCCTTTGGTTTTGTCGGAACTGTTGGTTTAACATTTAACAATTTCTCGTTACGAAACATCCCGCACCCTAGTAAGTGGAGACCCTTGCCGGTAGGGGATGGACAGCGACTTTCCTTACGTATACAGGCGAATGGAAGAAATTTCCAGAACTACAGTATTTCCTTCAGCGAGCCCTGGCTTGGTGGTCGTAAGCCTCAGTCGCTCTCTGTAAGTGCGAACAAATCTATTTCACGTTTTGCCGGACAGGGAGCCACCAACTTCTTCGATTTGAACTCTACACTTAAAGTGGATAACATCTCCATTGGTCTTGGAAAGGTTTTGGAGTGGCCTGATAATTATTTCACCCTTACCAATTCGTTGTCCTACTCTATCTATACTCTTCAGAATGCACCAAACTATATACCCGGTTGCCCGGATTGTATTTCGAATAGCATAACATTGAATACGACCGTTGCGCGAAGAAGTGTGGATAACCCGATGTACCCTGCACAAGGCTCAGAAATTTCCCTTAGTGCCACCCTTACGCCTCCTTACTCACGCTGGAGTAATCTGGATTATGAAAATGCAACTCCGCAACAATTGAACAAGTGGGTGGAGTACCATAAGTGGATGTTTGATGCGAAATATTATGTTTCACTAGACCGAAAAAACAAATTAGTATTGGAAGCCAAGGCGCATTTCGGATTTATTGGCCGCTATAGTACAAGTCTTGATTATACTCCGTTTGAACGCTTCTTTCTGGGTGGCGCAGGTCTTGCCGGTGGTTTTGGAGCATTCGTGTTAGGCCAAGATATTATCGCCCTTCGTGGATATGAAGATAACCAAATCACACCACCCTATAATTCGTTAGGCTCCAATGTTCGTGGTGGTATTGTATATGATAAATTCGGCCTGGAATTGAGGTACCCGATAACAACCGGTAGTGCGGCCACGATTTATGGCTTCACATTTGTTGAAGCAGGAAACAATTGGAATAATTATGAAGACTTTAATCCGTTTAGTATGTATAAAACAGCGGGCTTTGGCGCCCGGATCTTTATGCCGGCATTCGGGTTAATCGGGTTAAACTGGGGGTATGGATTTGATCCATTCCCGCTGGGAAGCAGCAATCAGGTCAGTGGCGCCAAGTTCCAGTTTACAATTGGTCAGCAAATCCGGTAAAAAATGCGGTTTTATCTAATTACAATATTTTTTCTCATTTTCGGCCTGAATTTTGTCCATGCTCAGCGGTTCGGATACATTGATACGGATTTCATCCTGAATAAAATGCCCGAGTATAAAAAGGCTCAGGAAGAAATTGATAGGTTGTCGAAGTTGTGGGAGAAGGAAATACAAGAGGTGTCCAAATCAATTGAAGGAATGTACAGTGCCTTGCAGGCCGAGCAGGTATTGTTAACCGATGAGATGAAAAAAGAGCGGACTGAACTCATTCGCAAAAAAGAAGCTGAGTTAAATGATGAATTTGTTGTTCCTCAAAAAGGTTTGAAAAAAGATATGTTGGAACTTGCTTTTACTAATATAGATGTGCAAGATACTCAAGAAACTTTATTTGTAAAACAGTGTAAGGATTATTTGGGTGTGGAAAAACCTATTTCTCTTATTGAGTGTTTTGACATCTCTCATTTGCAAGGAACAAACATGGTTGGTAGTATGAGTTGTTTTAAACATCTTAAACCTTATAAAAAAAGATATAGGAAATTTAATATTAAAACAGTTTCTGGTGTTGATGATTTTAGAGCTATAAAAGAAATAGTGTATCGTCGATATAAGCGACTCAAAGATGATGTTGAACAAAAAAATATCGATTTGTATCCTGATCTTATCGTTATTGATGGTGGTGCGATACAACTTGATTTTGCAAAACAATCACTTGACGAATTAGGTCTTGATATACCTCTTATTGGTCTTGCAAAAAAATTTGAAGAAATATATCTTGTTGGAAAAAAAGATCCTTTGCGTCTTGATAAAAAAACTGTTTTGATGAAAACACTTATTTCTTTACGAGATGAAGCTCATCGTTTTGGCATAACATTTCATCGTCAAAAAAGAAGTAAAAAAGCTAAAGAATGATTGTTTCTATTAAATTTTTTTAGTTTCTTTGTTCTAAATTGTATTTATGAGTTTGTAGAATTTTTTTTGTTTAGCTTATTTTTCTAGTGCAGTATCGATGTGGTGTTCTAAACGATCATTAGTAATTGCATCTAATGATATGTATTCATCTTTTATGCTTGATTTGGTGAATAAAATAGATAATAACGCTTGTCCTTTGTTTTGCTCAAGAAGTTTAGCTACTTTTCTTGAAAGGCGATTTTCATCATGTGCAGTTATGTCAGTCATTTTTTTGACTGAAAAATTATTTCTTTTATAAACTTTTTTAAGGGGTGCTGTTTCATGTTAAAAATAATCTCTTTGGGTAAGATTTAAATAGTTTAAGAACTAAAATGGCTTTATGGTAAAAATTATTAGTCACGTTGATCGTTTGGTAAGGTCTTTGAACGCAACTACTCCTTATAGGGATCAGTTGGGTATTATTCTCAATCATTTATTACAGTATAAAAAAGTTTTTGAGCGAAACTTGCTTGCTGATGTCCAAGGAAAAATTCCTGGCGTAACGGGTTCTCATATTACGTA
>CAZCRJ010000015.1:0-8070 GCA_964501015.1 uncultured Roseivirgaceae bacterium
GGAATGAAGAATTATTTTCAGGGTTTAAAGTTGATATACTGGAAGCGAATGCAGTGGAAGGCTACAATGTTGGAAATGAACCGGTGTTGTTCAGGTTCACTCCTCAGGCCGTAACACACAATACCATCGAGGGAAACTTAGCGGCTCTCTTTTTCTTAACTTCTGTTTTATTCTATTTTATTGTTTTTATCAGGATTACAAAAACTACCGGAAAAAATTACCCGGTACGCGGATTTCTGTTGTTAGCTGCCAGTGTGCTGACTATTCGGGTGCTGATGATTATGTTTCAGATTCCCGCAAGGTTTTTGGATACGTTTATATTTGACCCGAAACATTTTGCTTCCTCAGACTTGAATCCATCAATCGGGGATCTTGTATTGAATACCTTTTCAGTGGTAATTCTATGTTTATACCTGTTCAGGAACTATTATCGATTTCCCATCATACAAACTGCGAGAAAGAAGACCAACAACCGGTGGCTTGTATCAGTATTTTCTTCCACAGCAATCTTATTTGGAGCACTTTATCCTTTTGTTGTAATTCAAACGATCTATAATAACTCAGCGATTACCCTGAATATTTCCGAGTCAATACATTTCGATGCGTTACGGGTGATGGCTTTTTGCGCTGTTCTGTTTGCCTGGATCGCTGCGTTTGCTTTCATGCATGTGTTTGTTCGGTTGTTGATGATGGATAAAAATAGTGTCAGAATTACGGTAAGCCTGTTGATGGGAGGTATCTTTTTTATACTGATCAATGAATTCACAGGACAACAATATGCTACCACATTACTGGTAGGAATGTGCTATGCCGTAATTCTGATTTTATCCCGGCTGTATAAAACACTTCAAGTCATACGCTATCAGACATTTACCTATTTATTTTTCGGCCTCGTTACTGTTTCACTAATCAGTTTAGTTGCGGTAACTCATTATAATGCATCCAGAAAGATTCAGGAAAAAGTAAGGTTTGCGACTACGTTTTTAATTGAGCGGGATGACTTCGGTGAATTTTTGCTGCATGAAACCACACAGAAAATAAGTAATGACCTGTTTATTCAAACGCGACTGTCAGGACCCTTTATAAACAAGGAAGCCGCACGGCAAAAGATACGACAGGTATTTATTCCCGGTTACTTTAATAAATACAATATTGATATTTTACTATTTTCCGCTGCTGGTGATCCATTGGACGATGGCGTTAAAACTACCTTCACAGAATGGTTTTCCAATCAGGAAAAGAGCCTATCCCGTACGACAAATGAAAATATCTTTTTTCTGAATCGGATGGATAATGACGCGTCAAAAAAATATTTGGCTGTTATTCCGGTAAAACGTAATGATGTACATGTAGCCACCATCGGATTGCAGTTTTCATTGAAGCGCATTATACCGGATAATGTTTATCCAGAGTTACTCGTGGATAATCGTTTTCAGCAAACCTATCGTTCACAAGATTTTAGTTATGCAGTATATGTAAATCAGGAAATACAGTTTCAGTCGGGGAGCTTCAATTACAATTTATTGGGAACAGAACAGCTGCAAAAGCTTCAAGCACACGAAGTTCAGCTTGATCATATGGAATACAGACATAATGCTTCAGTTGATTCTGTTGGGCGCATGGTTGTTGTGTCTACACCAATTCCGTCTGCTATTTATTTGCTTGCTGATCTTTCCTTTCTGGTTGTTATTGGGTTCGGTGCGATTCTTATTTATTTATTTATCGTTGGCCTTGTCGATTTCTTGCGTCATGAACAACTCATGATGTCGGCTAGAATTCAACTTATTTTAAATTTGTCATTCTTCTTTCCACTGATTGCTGTAAGTGTTATCACCGTTGGACTAACATCTATTTCGAACCAGGAACAATTGAATACTGATTATAAGGCTAAGTCTAAAAATTTTACCAATGAGGTAACTACTTTGTTGAGCGACCCGGATAGAGTAGCTGGTGGGTTTTCGGAGCAGCAGTTTACACAATTGGCCAAGATGCTGAACCTTGACGCAAATTATTTTACATCAGGCGGGCGACTACAATACACAAGTCAGCCGCTAATCTTTGAGAATCAATTAATGGCACCCTATTGCAATCCTGATGTCTTGCTCCGAATAAGGAGAGGAGAAACAGTTTTTGTGGCCGATGAAAAGATCGGTGAACTTGCGTATTATGTAGCTTATTCTGCCCTTTATTCTCCCAAAGATGGTTCCCTTGCGGGAATCATCGCTATTCCATTTTTTCAATCGGCTTACTTGCTGGAAAAGATGCAGATCACTGTGCTGGCAAATATTATTACAATTTTCTCTGCAATATTTATAGTGTTGCTTGTTATAAGCTACTGGGTTTCAAAATGGCTGACGTTTCCCTTGCACATGATTACACAGAAGTTAAGTCGTATTTCGCTGACGAACTCCAACCAGCCATTGGAGTGGAAATCAGATGATGAAATAGGGATGATGGTTAAAGAATATAATCAGATGCTCTTTACGCTAAGTGAAAACAAGATGGAACTTGAACGAACACAACGTGAGCGGGCTTGGCGGGAGATAGCGCAACAGGTGGCTCATGAGATAAAAAATCCACTTACGCCAATGAAATTGACGCTTCAGCAACTTGAACGGCTATCAGCCGATGATCCCAAGCGGATTGAAAAATTTCAAAAAGCAGTTGCTTCTATTTTATCGCAGGTGGATACCCTTGATGGTGTCGCTTCGTCATTCAGCGCTTTTGCTACTATGCCAGAACCAGTAATGAAGGAGACCGAGCTTATTGGTTTGTTGAAAAAGGTGATAACTCTGCATAAGCAAACAGCTACTATTGAGTTTTATACTGAAGTAGAGAATGTATTCATTCTGGCTGATGAACAGTTACTGAGCAGAATATTTTCTAATTTATTCCTGAACAGCATACAGGCAGCCCATCCTGAACGGGACATTACTATTCAGGTGAATGTGGTTCAAAGAAATAAATTTATTCAGGTTGCATTTTCGGATAACGGAACAGGCGTTGAAGTGTCGCTGCAGGATAAAATATTCTTGCCTCACTTCAGCACTAAAAAGTCTGGTTCTGGTCTGGGATTGGCCATTGCAAAACAGGGTGTTGAGCAGATGGGAGGAAAAATACATTTTGAATCAGCTTCAGGAAAGGGTAGTACATTTTATATTGAATTACCTTTACTCATCAAATAAGTATTGGGTCAACTTAACATTAACACCTTGGAAGTATGAGAAATGTTTTTCTGTTGATTAGTCTATTCGTAATCGGTAAGGCGTACGCGCAATCGTATACGTATCCGGTAATCAAAAATTATGGCGGAATTTACGATGTTCCGGATGCCATTGAGAAACCTGACCCTTCGCAGGAGTATAAAATTGTTATTGATCTGGCAGGAGGAAGCGCTCGGCCGGGAGATGTAAATTTTGGCCTGAATAACATTGCACGGTTGATCAACCTGCATGTCATCGGAGGTGTTCCTAAAGAGAAGATGAGTGTGATTGTGGCGGTGCACAACGAGGCATCCTATACAATTTTGAATGATTCACAGTATCGGGAAAAGTATAAAATGGATAATCCCAATTTGGCCTTATATAAGGAGTTGAAAGAGGCCGGTGTTCAATTTTATGTTTGTGGTCAGTCGTTGGTGGCAAGGAAAATAGACCGTAAAAGAATTTCCGAAGATGTTGGCATTGCAACCTCCATGCTTACCGTACTGTCAACTTATCAACTAAAGGGGTATGCTTCCTTTACGTTTTAAGTTGACCAAGGATCAGAACTTACCCCGCATAGCAATCATCACTTTGTTGGCGAATACAAAGTCATCTAATTCCTCTACACCGGAATGTGTAATGTCTTCCTTAGGGCCTTCCCATAATTTTTCACCTTCAAACAGGAAAAGAATATTTTCCCCTATTCCCATTACAGAGTTCATGTCATGTGTAACCACGATGGTAGTGGTATCATAATCAACGGTGAGGGCATGAATAAGGTCATCAATCAGAATGGATGTTTGCGGGTCAAGCCCGGAGTTGGGTTCATCACAAAAGAGATATTTTGGATTATTGACAATTGCCCGCGCAATGCCTACGCGTTTACGCATGCCCCCGCTTATTTCACTGGGCATTTTTTTGTTGGCATTTGCAAGCCCAACACGGTCCAGCACCTGATTAACGCGATCATCTTTTTCATCTTTCTGCATGACGGTGAGCATATCCAATGGAAAGCGTACATTTTCTTCCACGGTTTTAGAGTCAAAGAGCGCTCCGCCCTGAAACAACATTCCGATTTCACGCCTGATCTCAGTTTTCATATACCGGTCGCCATCAGTAAAGTTTCGCTCATCAAAATAAACCGTACCTAGATCTGGTTTAACGAGTTCAACAATGCATTTCATTAAAACACTTTTGCCCGTTCCGGAAGCACCTATAATCAAATTCGGTTTTCCTTTTTCAAATACGCCACTGATGTCCTTCAGGATTTTCTTATCGCCAAACGATTTGGAAATATGTTGGATTTCGATCATGATGCAAGTAACAATTGGGCGAGGAGATAATCGGCAATGAGTATAGCAATCACACTGGTAGTAACTGCTTTTGTGCTGGAAATACCAACTTCCAATGCCCCGCCTTGCGTGTAGTATCCTTTGAAAGATGAGATGGAAGCAACAAGAAATGCAAAAGCAAACGCTTTAATTAAGGCAAAGGTCACGGTAAAGTCATTAAAAGTATACCGTATGCCATAGATATAATCAGTTGGTGTAATAATTCCTGTTAATACCCCTACAATATAGCCGCCAAATAGGGAACAAACACCAGATACAACAACAAGCATCGGGTACATTAGTATTGAAGCAATAATTTTTGGCAATACCAGGTAGTTTACGGAGTTTATCCCCATTACTTCAATGGCATCAACTTGTTCGGTAATACGCATAGTACCCAGGTTACCAGCCATACTTGATCCGACTTTACCAGCATAAATAATTGCCATAATAGTGGGTGCTAATTCCAGTATGGTCATTTCACGAACAACCTGTGAAATAACATAATTGGGGATATAGGGCGCCACCAGGTTATAGGCAGTTTGAACGGTTGTAACAGCACCAATAAAAGTAGATACCAGAACAAATAGAAAAATGGAATTTACTCCGATCAATACGCATTCTTCTATAATGAGCCTGTATTGGGTTTTGAATGATTCCCGGTTTATAAACAGGTATCTCAGAAAAATGAAATAACGTCCAATTTCTCTCATGAAAGTCTGGGCAAGCGATTAAAAGGATGGATCATAGTTGACTCTTGACGTTTACAATACTTGCCTGATAAGATGGTTCCGTGGACAAATCAGGCGATATCACTATCTTGCTAAAGATACCCAAAAATAACATTCTGCACGAAATGAATAAACTATTGGTTGTAACAGGAGGAACGAAAGGAATAGGCCGTGCGGTGATTGAAAAGTTTCTTTCCCAAGGATTTGACATCGCCACCTGTGCACGAAATTCGGATGATTTACGTATGCTTAAGGAAGCATTATCTCCGTTGGGCAAAATTTATACGTTCAAGGCTGATGTATCCGATCGTATCCAGGTAACGTCTTTTGTGGAATTTGTACAGGGGTTAAACCGGACTATAGATGTACTGGTAAATAATGCCGGTTATTTTATACCTGGTGAAATCGCAACGGAACCAGAAGGTGTGCTGGAGAAGATGATGCAGGCGAATTTGTTCAGTGCGTACCACACCACCAGGGGCATTGTACCGGTTATGAAGCAGAATAAATCCGGTCACATTTTTAACATCTGTTCCATTGCCAGCATACAAGCGTATGCCAACGGGGGGTCTTATGCCATTACCAAGTTTGCCCTGTTGGGCTTTTCAAAATGTCTGCGTGAAGAACTTAAGAACTTTGGCATACGTGTAACAGCCGTATTACCAGGAGCTACCCGAACCGCCAGCTGGGACGGTGTAGATCTGCCCGATGAACGGTTTATGAAAGCTGAGGATGTGGCGGATCTGATTTTTGCGGCTTATGCGCTTTCTGCCCGCAGTGTTGTTGAGGAAATTCTTATCCGTCCCCAATTAGGCGATATTTGATTTAATTCAAACTGAACAAATACCCGTTATAACGGTTAAATTTGCATAAAATCCCACACGTGAATCAGTCAATAGCCTCCGTTAAGCAATACTGCAATAGCTTGGTTCAGTATTCCCGCAGAAAATCCCTTGAAGTAACCATTGGGGATATTCCAATGGGAGGAAACAATCCCATTCGAATTCAATCCATGACTACGGTAGACACAATGGATACTCTGGGTTCTGTAGAGCAGGTAATCCGAATGGTAGAAGCAGGGTGCGAATATGTTCGGATTACGGCTCCTAGCATGAAGGAGGCAGAAAATCTTGAGGTAATCAAAAAAGAACTTCGAAGAAGAGGATACTCCGTTCCGCTGGTGGCCGACATTCATTTTACCCCGAATGCTGCTGAACTGGCCGCCCGGATTGTTGAAAAAGTGAGGATTAATCCGGGTAATTATGCTGATAAGAAACGGTTCGAAGTAATCGATTATACCGATGATACCTACCTGGCTGAACTGGAACGAATCCGCGAAAAGTTTTCGCCCCTGGTCAGCATCTGTAAAGAATATGGTACCGCCATGCGCATTGGTACCAATCATGGTTCATTGTCCGACAGAATCTTAAGCCGGTATGGTGATACCCCTATTGGAATGGTTGAGTCAGCTCTTGAATTTCTAAGAATCTGCGAAGACCTGAACTACAATAATATTGTACTTTCCATGAAGGCCAGTAATCCCCAGGTAATGGTGCAGGCTTACCGATTGCTGGTTCAGAAACTGGATGAAGAGGGACTGCGTCCTTACCCGTTACATTTAGGTGTTACAGAAGCAGGTGACGGTGAAGATGGCCGGATAAAATCATCAGTAGGAATCGGAACCTTATTAGAAGATGGATTGGGCGATACCGTTCGGGTATCCCTGACAGAAGAACCTGAAGTTGAAGCACCAGTAGCAAAAATTATGGTCGACCGTTATGTAAATCGGCACCTTCATGCACCTATTAAGTCTGTTAAGGAATCACCTATTGATCCGTTTGTGTATAGTAGGAGAGTAATTCGTGAAGTAGTAAATATCGGGGGGGCACATCAGGTGCCCCGTGTACTAGCAGATTTAAGCAAGATTGAAATTACCGATTATAAAGACCTGAAATGTATTGGTCATTTCTATTTGCCCGAGCCCGACAAATGGAGAATGAATGATCAGGGTGCTGATTTTGTCTATACCGGGAACCAGCCCATTCCCTTCATGCTGCCTATGGGGTTGAAAGAAATCAGAAACTATCCGGTTTGGTTAGCAACGGATGATAAGGTCAATAAACTTCCATTGTTTACGAAGCAGGAATTCCTGCAAGCAAAAGTCATACACGACCAGATGAACTTTATTCGGTTCTCCATTCATGAACTCGATGATGAACTTATCTCCGTGTTAAGGAAAAATCCGTCTACCGTTGCCATCATACATACAGACAATGCACATGCGATGGCCGAGATGCGCAGAATATTCTTTGATCTTGTATTGATGAAACTTGATGTTCCGGTGATCATTCAATGCACCTATCCTGCACTAGAAGAGGATCACCTCAGAATTTATGCAGCTACCGATGCCGGAGGGTTATTTATTGATGGATTTGGGGATGGCATTTTAGTAGGTGTTGAAAGGGGAGAGGATAAAGAGGATAATCTTCGGAATATTGAACTGTGTAATAAAACAGCCTTCGGTATTTTACAAGCTACGCGTAACCGCATGTCGAAAACGGAATACATCTCCTGTCCTTCCTGCGGTCGTACGTTGTTTGATTTACAGGAGACAACGGCCATGATACGAAAGCGTACAGATCATCTTAAAGGAGTAAAGATCGGAATCATGGGCTGTATTGTAAACGGACCCGGTGAGATGGCCGATGCTGATTATGGTTATGTTGGATCTGGCGTTGGCAAGATTACGCTCTATCGTGGCAAAGAAGTTGTGAAGCGTAATGTACCATCAGCAAAAGCCGTTGA
>CAZCRJ010000015.1:8080-9900 GCA_964501015.1 uncultured Roseivirgaceae bacterium
GACGAACTTATTAATCTGATTAAGGAAGATGGAATTTGGTTCCAGCCCGAAACAGTCGAAATACTTTAACATACTGGAGTATGAATACAGAAAAGAATACTAAAAGAAATAGATTGAAAGAGTTCTTCGAATTGAATGAAGTAGCTGGTTATTTCTTTCGGAAAAAAGATCCTTCACGCCCGGGAGGATTTAACATCAGGGCTATGCATACCATCAACAAGATTTCAATAGTCATATTTCTTGCAGGGGTTTTGGTGATCTTAAAACGCTATTTCTTCGGGTATTAACCCCTGAATTTTTTGTTGACTAAATCATTACATTAATAGTGATAATTAAATAAATTGATAATCAGTGGGTTACATTTACCCTATTTTTCGGATTACTTCTATTTAATTTCATTATTTTTGTCAGAATACCCCAAAAATGCTCAGGGCTGTTTTAGTCATACTTGGTTTCTGGATTCTTTTTAGTGCCTGCACTCAAAAGATGGTTTGCCCTGCCTACCAAAGTGCCTATATCTATGATAAGGATGCATTGCGCAAGAAGTTTAGTTATTTCAATGAAGATTCTACACCTAAGCTTGCTTCTGTCAGTAAAACAAAATACCTGATTGCCGAGCCAACAACCTTCCGTCAAAAAATAAGAAGTTTGCAAACCGTGCAGGCAAAACCAATAAATCCAATCATACCGGATTCATTGTTAATGAGCGACTCCGCAGCCATTGCTTCCGATTTGGACAGAGCTGCACGTTCTGTAATTGACAGCACCTACATTGTCGACACTGATCCTGCTGTTTCCGATAGTGTTGACACGGAGAAGGAATACAAGATCAGCATTGATCGGGAGGTGAGAGTGCTGAAATATAATTCTGCTGATAGTCTGAAATATGATCCGACCACCGGCCAATATGTTCGTAAAAAGCCATCATATACAATTAAAGAAGTTGGTTTTAATGTTGATCAGGGAAATTACCTTTGGTACCTGCGCGATGTTTTAGTGCTTCCCGATGTTCGACTTGCCAAACAACAAGCTGAAGAGAAGGCTAAAGAAGAAAAGAAAAAGAAAGGGATAAAAGGATTTTTTAGTAATCTCTTTAAGAAAAAACCTAAGGTTGAAGAGCAGGAAGTTCAAGAGCAAGGTATCTCTCCTGATATGGAGGATTATAATTTTGATGAGTTTGATGATGTTCCCCGTGATACAGCCACATCCTCTGGTGATCAGCCGGTAAAGAAAAAAGGATTGAAATCACTTTTCAAAAAAGATAAGGCGCCTAAGCAGGCTAAACAACCAAAACCAAAGAAAGAAGAAAAAACTCCGGCAAAGAAAGAGGAAGATGAAGATGATGGTTTTTAAACGTTAGTCAAACAACGTTAAATTTCCATATTGATCGGCAGGGGGAGTTGGGATGAGTAAGGAGGGAACATTGATTTTCGTATCATTTATTCTTGGAGATACGGGGTAAAGATTCAATTTTTCTGAAGGATAGGCCTTAAGTAAACTGATTAATTCACCTTCCGCGGAGGCGTTGTTTAACCATACCAATTCACCAGTGCGGTCAAGAATAACCGGCATCCTTTCTGTAATTTTTCCCACCGAATCATTTGCATGAGTTGTGATGAGTGTAAAGGTGTGGACGATGCTGTTCGTCTCATCTTCAAATTCTTCCCATAAACCAGCAAATGAAAACAACGGCTGATCGGCCACACACCGGTAGGGGATGGCTGTTTTCTTGCCAACTTTTTTCCAAGCATAGAATCCGTCTGCCGGCAAAATGCATCGGTATTTCATCAATGCCTTTTTCAGAACCGGCCTATCGAGTA
>CAZCRJ010000015.1:9910-15236 GCA_964501015.1 uncultured Roseivirgaceae bacterium
TTTCATGCTGAAGGTTGATAATTTTCTCGCTCAGTGATTTATTCTTTGCCCAAAGCGGTGGGCGGCCCCAATAAAAAAGGGATACTCCATTTGGCGCATCACTGGTGATAACCGGAAGTAATTGTGTTGGCGCTGCATTATAGCGTTGGCTATAATAGTCGGGTACTTCAGCAGCGAAGCGTTCGGAAACAAGTTGGGAGGGTGCACTGATACTGTAACGTTCAATCATGATTGTAAGAAGGCAAGCGCTCGCTGTTCCGACCAATATAAACCATTTTTATTGAATTGAGTAAAGCCTACATGCCCACCACGATCCGGAACCTCAAGCTGCACAAACTGATGATGGCGCAGTTGCTTATGCGGATAACATTCCGGACTTAAGAAGGGATCATTTAGCGCATTTACGATTAACGTTGGATGTTGAATGGTGTCGATATACCGGATAGCGCTACTCTGTTCATAATAATCCAGTGCATTTTTAAAGCCGTGAATAGGGCCAGTATAATAATCATCAAAGTCCAGTAATGTTTTAATCTTCAGTAACGGTTGAATGTCCAGCGTTTTATGCTGCGAAGCTTTCTGGATAACTTTTTTTCGCAGGCTTTTCAGGAATCGCTGGGAATAGATAATGTTTTCAGGTCGTGAAATTTGAAGGCAACTCGTATGAAGATTTAGCGGAACAGAGAATGCAATGACTTTATTGATGCTGCCATGTACGTTGTGATTTTCGCCCATATACTTAAGCGTAAGGTTACCCCCAAGACTGAAGCCAATCAAATTGATTTCAGTATACCGGTTTGAATGTATAGCATGTTGAATAATCGTATCCAGATCATCCGTTGCTCCGCTATGATAAAACCGAAGTTGACGATTAATTTCTTCTCCGCAACCCCTGTAATTCCAGGTCAATATATCATATCCCTCAGTATAACAAGCTTTTGCCATTCCTTTCATATACGCGCGGTAGGTATTGCCTTCCAGCCCGTGGGAAATGATAACCAATTTAGTTGAGCTTTGCTTTAGCCAGTCGAGGTCAAGAAAATCATCATCGGGTGTTCTGATGCGTTCGCGTTCATAGGCATGAAGGGTAACCCTTCGTAAGAGTGCCGGATAGATTGTTTCCAGGTGGGCGTTGAATAGCAGAAATGGAGGTGTATAGGTCAATCTAATTCCGATTATGTCACAAAAATAACAGAACAGGATTAAAGTTTAGAGGTTGCTCAACTTTGCGATCAATTTCTACAACCAGATAGATTTAGGAAGAGTGTATTTTACCAAAAGGGACAAGTTGATTCCTTATTCCAAAATCAGGTTAAGGTGTGCAAGGTGGTGTTCACCATGCCAGGCATATAGCGCGATTAGTTGATCAACGCGCATATGCTTTTTAGTTTCGGGATGAACAAAGCTTTTTTGCAGATCAGTGGAGGATAAAGATTTTAGCAACACAACCCATTTTGGATGCAATGCAGCCAGAAGGGTGATGGATAAGTTTGGGTCAGCCTGGATTTCCGGTGTTTCTGCCCAGGCCTTTTCATCGTACGCCTTAATTATTGGTGTGGATTCGGTGATAGTCCATTTACACCTGATGTAGGCATTCATATGGCTGTCGGCCAGGTGATGGATGAGTTGGCGTGCAGTCCACCCTTCATCCCGGTAGGCTGTATCCAAGTGTTGCGGAGTAAAGTTTGTCAGCACCTGTTCAATACGATGGGGAAGGGTCTCCAGTTGATGTAAGAATAAAGCTATCTCATCTGCGGTGTAACTATCCTTCCGTACGAATTTACCTATCGGGTATTGCCGGTTTATATCAGGCATTTGCTTCAATCGTTTCCTTTTTCTGTTTTTCGAGTTTCTCCTCTTTTTTTATTCGGTTCCGTCTGTTTCGCACACGGATATTAACCATTTCAATAAGCAGGGAGAAGGCTACAGCAAAGTAGATGTATCCTTTTGGAATTTCATAGTGCAGACCTTCCAGAAACAACATAAACCCGATAAGAATTAGGAAGCCCAACGCCAGCACTTCCATAGACGGATGCTTGGCAATGAATTCACTTATTTTACCTGCAAACACCATCATAATGCCAATGGAAATAATTACAGCTATAACCATAATGATGATTTGCTTGGTCAAGCCGACCGCAGTAAGAATGGAATCAAATGAAAAGATGATATCGATTAAGATAATCTGCATGATTATACCGGGCACATTTACCTTACCCTTCTTTTCAGTATGATGCTCTTCCTCTTCCCCATCAATTTCATGATTGATTTCACGTGTACTTTTTGCAATCAGGAAAAGCCCGCCAAAACCGAGAATCAAGTCGCGCCCGCTAAAGCCGTGTTCTTCATCAACAAAATCGAAAAGGAATTCGGGAACGATATCGCCTATCGTAAAGAGTGGTTCTGTAAACCCGATCACCCAGGTGATTCCTAAAAGAAGGACTATTCGCACACCCATCGCCAGTAGTAATCCCATATTTCGGGTTTTGGCCCGAATCTCTATGGGCAACCGGTTGGAGATAATGGAAATAAAAATGATGTTATCGATGCCCAGGATGATTTCGAAAAAGGTTAGCGTTAACAGCGCCAGCCAGGCATCGGGTTTCAAAAAGATTTCCATCAAGAGGGGAGTTTAGGGTGGCTAAAGTTATGTTTTGCTGTCTATTCAAGCAATGGAATATGAAGCTTTTAAATCATTTAAAAATTAATTATTTCAGTTCCCCTGGTGCGCTATCAGTACTTTCCTCCATACTTTGGTTTCGTTGGATTGAATTTGCAAAATATACATTCCCCCGGCAAAGGATGACGTGTCTATAGTTTTACGGTACTCTCCCGATCCAAACCTCCCTTCAAACACCATACGCCCTTGTGCGTCCATTAAGCGAATGGGGGTAGCGTTAACAACCGGTACAGGTAATTCAATATGTACCTCATCATTGGCCGGGTTAGGGTACACCTGTATTTTATCAGCAAAGGTTGGGTCTTCCAGCCCGGTTACCACTGCGGGGGTTATTGTAGGACTTAAATTAATGGCAGCCTGATACACTGGTTTATACCCCTCAACATTATGTTCGTAGTCCTGAACAAATAACACCACAGCAAGACTGTCTTGGTTAACAGCAGGATTGTCAATTTGCCACTCGAAGGATTCTGTAGCAGGAAGTGTAAACACCTGCCCCTGATCAATTATGGTGTTAACGGGAGCAAGTGGATAACCAGCAGCTGATGGAAGCATCTTCCTGAGTACATAATGATTATTGCCAACAGTTTTCTCAACAATGGCAATAAATGCAACAGGGCGAGTGGAAGCCGGTATGTTTTGCAACGCTTCAATGGAACCGGCTACTTTAATCGTTCCTGCTGTAGTTGGTACGGTGGATACCGAAAGTTTAAAGAATGCATCTTCTAATGATCGAAGACTGGAATAACTATCGACCCAAGGTAAAGTATTGACCAACGGCAGGGAGTAGTTACCCTGACTAAACCCATCGATATACGCCCGAGGAATCAGGTCATCTGTATTGGTAATTCCATAAAAGGCAACACGCGCATTGGGGTCGGATGGGTTTTGTGCATTTATGGCATCTGCTCCTTTTAGTGTTGTGTGATACTGAATTTTGATTACCTCCGTATTGGTAATGCCCTGTTTGTAAGTGAAGAAGTCAGCATTGTTTTGCAGTTCATTGGTATTGGTGAAATTCTCTGCCAGGAGTACCTTGCTTCGTGTTTCCAGTTTGAAGTAATCCATTGCAAAACCCTCAAGGATTTCGCCCGGTGGGTTATCACCATTGGAACCAAATACAAATCGTATTCTTAATTTAGGCTGGGTTGCAAAAGCGTCTAGGCTATACTTTCCATTTAGCCAACCAGTGGTTTTTTCACTAAATCCATATTGATTCAAGGCCTGGCCTATCGTACCGCCATTCACAACATTTGTTTGACTTACCAAACCGCTAATGGAGAATTGCTTATACCAACGAAGACCAGTTTGTGTGTTGCCCAGTACTTGCCAGGTGGCTCCGCCATCAACAGAGGTTTCCAGGTAAACTCCATCCTGGCCCGCTTGAACCTGATTCCAATAGGCAAACGATAGTGCTGGTCTGTCCAATTTACTTACATCAATACATGGTCCATTCAATACGGATCGTTCATTATCGGAATACGTGAGGCCTGCCCGAGTCATCCAGGCTTTCGTGCCATCATAGGCAGTATTAATTACCGGTCCTGCCGGACTAACCAGATTCCAGCTATCGGGAACAGATTGTGATTTGAAATCAAAAGCAAACCCTTCGTGTGACCAGCCGTGGTTGGCATCTTCAAAACTTTCAATGTATGGATTTATAAATTCCTTGATGTAAGGAAGGATGGCCACGGGTTTGGTGATTTCATCGATGCAATCAAGATTACTGATTAACCTGAGGGAAACATAATACGTTTTGAATTCAGTAAAAAGATGTGTTGGATCATCAGCTAAAGATGTATTGAAAGGTGAAGCAACATCACCAAAATCCCATTCATATGTTTTCATATCATCCGCTGCAGGATTTTGCCCTTCCAGGTAATCAAACTGTGTGACATCTCCTTCACAAATTTCTGAATATGCAAAATTGGCTATGGGTACTTTACCGATCCTCAGAGGGTTGTTTCCATTGCCAGCACCAAAGGTTGTTTGAAAGGAGTTGATGGTATTGGAACAGCCTTCCGAGGTTGTAACAGTTAAACTCACATCAAATATTCCAACCGTTCCAAACTTATGGCCAGGATTATTAAAGGTGCCATTGGTATTTCCGCTTCCAACAATGATTGTGTTTACCAATCCCGGACCTATAATGGTAGCATCTTTAAAATCCCACCGATACAGATCGATAGTTCCAGCAGAAAGTGTGCTTAAGTCGGTAAACAGCGTAGTGTCCCCTTCGCATAAATTTACAATGTCGAAATCAGGGAATGGTGCCGGGTTGACAACAATAGTATCACTTGCCCATACACTTTCACAACCGTTTATGGTTTGAGTTGCATAAAACACGGCACTGGTAGGCGATAATGTTGTAATGCCTGTAGCGAAAGGATTTACAGATGCAGCATTTAAATACTGATCATTATTATACCACTTTATATCACTTCCATTTGCCTGGATAGGAGCGGTTGCACCGGCAGAACCAGGCGTAACACAGTAATATTCGATTGATGGACCTGACTTTGGTCCGGTAGGCGATATGCTGGGTGGAGGTGGGTTGGCATTAATCGTGATCTTCAAATCTTCTATAGCTGCAGGGCATGGTCCACTCACACCATCCGGATCATTTGTTGTAAGCCTGATTACCAC
>CAZCRJ010000015.1:15246-15657 GCA_964501015.1 uncultured Roseivirgaceae bacterium
CACGCGTTACGCCAATGGCGTGGATCCAAACCGCGAGTACCCGTGGCCGGAAATGCCGTCGCGAAATCCCAATCCCTGCATCAAAGCGATCATGGATTTCACGGCGAAGCATAACTTCGAAGGAGGCCTTGATTACCACTCCGCCATTGGTGATATCTGTGGGAGTGGGAGTAAACCAAACCGATGTCAAATAATCATAATCCGGCTGCCGTGGTTCATCATCATTTTCAAAATTTCCGGTTCCGGGGCCAAGGTCGCTCAATCCCCAGTCTGCCTGAGTTGCTGTACCACCTACAACAATGCCCGGTATAGTTCTTAAATCCAGTGGCGTTGCAGAACATATGGAAATTGTTTCCGGACCAATTTCCACTGTAGCTGGTGCGTTAACTGTTACCTGCATCACATCGGATC
>CAZCRJ010000016.1:0-6121 GCA_964501015.1 uncultured Roseivirgaceae bacterium
ACCGTTGAGCCTGAGGTTGTACTAAAAGCACCATCTATCTGAAAAATAAATATCGCATCCGGATCACCCTCCGCATCTAAAATCAGCTCCCCGTCTAAAGTTGAAGCAGCTCCCAAAATGTAAATACCAGGTGTAAGCGTCTGACCGCTTCCTAATGTTGTACCTATAACGGTACCGCCAAGCATTCCGTCCAATTCACTATATGCAGCGCACACATCCGTTGCAGCTGTTGCCGAAACACCATCAGCAACATGTTTTTGTCCAATTAATGTCCCCGGGGGAAAGCCACTGAATGCCCCCACGTTTGTCCCGACATCGCCTGTTACTACGGATTCGCCAACATTACTGAACGCTCCCACAGCAGTGAATGCGGCAAAACTAGAGGCTGTTCCTAAGTCAGGAGCCGTTTGTGCAAAATTTAGGATTGGTGTAAGAAGAAGAAGAATCACCCATGATGATGTACTGTATAAAGATTTCATATTTAAAATTATTTGGTGTCAAAGGAGTTATCTCTTGTTATTCAAGAGCCGGAATTTTATACTGTTTTAAGGATTTAAAAGCAGTGAGATTAGAACCTTTGCCTTCGGAATTTTGATGATGGCATGATATAATCCCACATCAAACGGGCAGCTTTCGGAAGAACTTTTTCAGCTATATTTGGAGAGAGGTATATTTTTTTTCATAGAAAAGATTAAAAACGAGTTAGTAAAATTCGAGATTTGGTATTTTGACGGAAATGACTGGTAACCTTCAATTCGATGATTGCGATCATCAAAATTGCCATACATAAATTGTCAAGGGATGGAGCTAAGGAACTCTGTTATTATTTCAAAAAGGCTGAAATCAAAGCCGAATCGTCAATAATACACAGCACTTAGGGGGACTTTACAAGAATATTGTATGCGCAGTGTGATGCCCAAAAGAGAGACAACCGACTTTTACCATTCCTGATTTATGTTGAACAAGTAGGAGTTATCTATTTGGTAAAACGAAAAAGTTCCCTTCTATAGAGAATAATTTTACCTATAAAGTTTACAAATGCAGGTGGTAACAGGTGACCAAGAAGTACGCAAAGCCGTTGGGAATTTTGTAACGGCCTTTAGCAGCGAAAGTGGGTTTACTTAGAGTGATCTTATTCAGATGAGCATCCAACAACAATAAGAATCTCGCTGCACTTGTTCATGTTGTTGTCACTACCTATTACAAACGATGTTTGTGTTGGTCAGCCACCAAAAGAAAGCCTGACATAGTCAGGCTTTTCGCTTGTTGGCAGAGGAGGAGGGATTCGAACCCCCGGACCCCGTAAAGGGTCTCCGGTTTTCAAGACCGGTGCAATAAACCACTCTACCACTCCTCTTTTTAAGTTATACCATCTTCTTCAGGTATCTGTATCCTTCAATTGACTTAAAGAATAACTCTCTTTTGTAAGCCTCTGATGTTGTCTCAAAAGGCTCACTATAAATCAACACCCAGGAATTACATCTCTAAGGTTGATCGTGAAAATTGGAATGCAAATGTAGAGGATTAAACCATTTTGCCAAAATGGGTTTTACTTCGTAAGACTATTGGTCTTCAGCAAAGTCTGGAAAGGTCTTTTTAAGTTCTTTTGCAGATATTTTGGGTGCGTTTTTTTTGAAGGCATCCAGTTCCAGCAAAACAATTCGCTGGTCATTCAGCACCAGGCGCAGCTTATCGATATCCTTTTCAAACTCTCCGCCTCTCCGGGCAATCTTGGAAGTATATTTTCTGGCAAATTCATCACCCGCACTTTGTGAGCGGTTTCGGATATCCACATTGATTTTAATCTTATCCATCACTCCATCCTTTGATTTTCCGATAACTTCCGTTGCCTCCAATGTGTTGAGCGTCAGTACGGTTGTGCCGCCAACGGTTGAAACAACTTTTGACGGATCGGATTCCAATAATGCCGGTGAAAACCCAGTAACGGCTCCAAGTGACGCATTAACTAATGAACGATTTTTCTTTCCTCTCTTCGCGCGTTTGTAATCGTCATTTAGCTTTTTCTGATTCTCATCAAGGGTTATCAACAGTAAGGCTGCGGCCGTTAAATTATTTCTGTATTTCTGATACTGTATCGCATCCTTTTCATCAAGATTTTCGGTATCAGTAACAATGATTGTGATTTTTCGCTGCGTTCGGTTGTTGGATTTGTCAATAGCAAAAAACACAACTTCTGTAGATAATTTCTTTTGGGCTTCTTCAACAAAAGTGTACCCGGGCTGCCAGATAAACTCATATTGAAGCGGGGTATTTTCCTTCAGGGTTGAGGAACTGATTCGGCTGTCCGATGGAATAAATCCTGCACTGCGCACATCGTCATCACCATTCGGATCCGACAAATAAATTTTAAGGTTCAACGTTTCATCTTCTTTAATGGTGAAAAGGGAATCGCCAGGAACGATGAGAATTTCAGGAGGTAAATCAAGTTGGGTTTGTGCGATACGTAACTTACCCTTTGTCTCCGCTTTATCAGGTTGATCCTGTACAATGAACTCCAGTAGTAATGGGTTATTTTTTAACGCATTAAACTGATTGCGTGAGGGTGTCCAGATCAGTTGTCCCTGTGAGGTAAGCACCATTCCCTCAGGCATCATGGAGGGCACAGGCTTAAATACGAGTGGATCGCCATCGGGATCGGATGCATATTCGCTGGAGATCTGGTATGTATTACGGGCGGCTTGTTTTACATAAAATGCAGGCAATTCTTCAACCACCGGGGGGCGGTTAATATGGTAGACAGTGAAGGTAATAGTCTTACGAATACGGGATCCATCCGGCCAGTTGCCCTGAAAAATAATAGGAAATTCTTTTTTTAATTCTACTCTGTTAACCAGGGAAAAGGAAGGTTGCCACGAAAAATACCCTAATGAATCAAGTGAAAACCCCAGCGGTTCAGTATCAACAATATAAAAACGAACAGCTCCCTCCGGGTCTGCTTTAAGCTGGAAGGTAAGGGGATGGCCTTCCTGAAGAATATTCCATCCCAATGAGTCCGGAAAGATGAGCTCATGGCCATTTTGTGAATAGCCAGTAACAGATAGCACGATAGCTGTGCTTGCCAGGAGTAGTATTCTTCTCAAGGATTTGGTTGTAATTAGGCAGCAAAGGTAACAAGTTCATATTTTTATAATATGGTGCGTAAGAAAAAGGATTCGAATGCCGAAAACTTCTTTGGCGATGTGTACGCAGTAGTCAGGCTGATACCAAAAGGCAGGGCCACCAGTTACGGTGCTATCGCCAGTTACCTGGGCACGAAATCCAGTGCACGAATGGTGGGGTGGGCAATGAATCAGGCGCCAGCTTCTGTGCCCGCCCATCGGGTTGTGAACAGAAATGGAATGCTAACCGGAAAGATGCACTTTACAACACCGGATCTAATGCAGCGTTTGCTGGAAAAGGAAGGTATTTATATAGAGAACGACACCATCAGGGATTTTGATCAGATCTTCTGGGATCCTGCCAAAGAATTACTCTGAAACATCCCTAAATCCGGAAATCGCTTTCCCAAATCGGGAGAAATGTAAGCATTAGCCATGTTTTTAGCGTAAAAGGCGACTTTTTATCTCCGGCATCAGGTTTGGCATACAAGGTTATCGATCGCATAACCTGATGAAACGACTTGAGACAATTATCCTATGTGTTTTTCTGCTGGCAGCAACCAGCGGTGTAAAGGCATTCACACCGGATGAAGCAATACCCGGACACAAGGGGGAATCAAATCGGTTTTTTGTTTTCAAGACTGACCGAAAGTACATCGGGGCAACGGTGGAAGTATATCATGGAAATGGCGAACGACTTGTAGTTCAAAAACTTGAGAAGCGAAAAGTGAGCATTGATTTTGGTAAGGTGCGTACAGGAGCGTATACGATTCGCATTCAAAAAAATAACGACATACAGGAATTTCGGTATGTAAAGATATAGTGTTGGCAGTGTATAGAGGCTAATCAGCATAACACCAACGTGGGGTTGGTTTTAATCGGGACGAGGTCGCCTTCTACAGGGGCGGCCTTTTCTATTTTTTGGGGATAGTGGCAGCGGAAGAAATAATCCATAATCCGATAAAGGTCAACATGCCGTTAACGATCAGGATTTCGATACTGAAAACATATCCCTCCAACCATTCTTTCGAATTCATGCTGATGAGATAGGACAGGATAGGGGAAAGAACACATACAAGAGGGACAAGTTTATCGCGCACTTTACGGTGGGTGAATAATCCAAAAGAAAAGAGGCCCAGCAGCGGCCCATAGGTATACCCGGCAACACCCAGTACGGCATCAATTACTGATCGGTTATTGATTTCCTTGAAGACCAATATAATGACCAGAAAAAGAAGTGAAAATCCAATGTGGACGATTAACTTTTGTCGTTTCCGGGCAATTTCTGTTTTGTTTTTGAAGTCGAGAAAATCAATACAAAAGGATGTTGTTAACCCTGCCAGCGCGGAGTCAGCGCTGGCATACGATGAAGCTGTTATCCCCAAAACAAAGAATACACCTACCAGAATACTGAACTCATTCAATGCCAGTGAAGGGAAGAGTTCATCCGTAAAAGCCGGAATGCTTATCCCATTTTTCTCAGAATATAGATAAAGCAAGGCCCCTAGGGCCAGAAACAAAAGGTTAACAAATACAAGGGTAAGGCTGAACCAGAACATGTTCTTTTGGGCATCGCGAAGCGTGCGGCACGTCAGGTTTTTTTGCATGATCTCCTGGTCCATACCAGTCATGGTTAAGGCAATGAATGCGCCTCCCAGAAATTGCTTCCAGAAATACATAGGTGAGGTAATATCATCGAAATAGAAAATTTTGGAATACTTACTTTGTTCAATGGTGGTAACCATTTCGGTAAAGGATAAACCAAGCCGCTCGGTAATCTGCCAGACAGCAATGATGACAGCGGCTATCAGAAAGAAGGTTTGAAATGTATCGGTCCAGACAATAGTCTTTATACCACCTTTGTTGGTGTAAACCCAAATGAGCACAATGGTGGTTGCCACCGTAACATAGAAGGGGATGTTCCAGGCATCGAATAAAAACAATTGCAATACGGTGGCGGCCAGGTACAGGCGTAACGAAGAACCAATAGTGCGTGAAATCAGAAAGAAAAATGCCCCGGTTTTGTGCGACCAGAAATCAAACCGCTGCTCGAGATAGGCATAAATTGAAATGACATTAAGGCGATAATACAGTGGCATGAGTATGCCAATAATGGCCCAGTAGCCGAGTAAGTAGCCGAGCACTACCTGAAAATAGCCAAAACCGATTTTCCCCACATTCCCGGGAACAGAGATAAACGTTACCCCCGACAACGAAGCCCCGATCATACCAAAGGCCACCAGGTACCAAGGCGATTGGCGGTTGGCGGTGAAAAAAGTGTGCGTATCGGCTCCTTTTGACGTGAAATAGGAGATTGTGATCAACGCGAGAAAATAAATGCCAATAATACTGATAACCAGTGTTGGGGTCATGTATAATAGTTTATTGCAAAAAATGCCTAAATACCTTTAAATCCAAATCTGATAGAGAGTGCAAATTTGTTAATTTTGCATAATACAAGTAATGCCATGCAATACGCTGTTCAGGAAGAAATATTAACCGATCTGCTTGAGGCCATTGAAACTACTGAGGTCATGGACCTTATTGTTTTTAATGATGACTTCAACACCTTCGAGCACGTTATTGACACATTAATCAAGGTTTGTAACCATTCCGTTGAACAGGCTGAACAGTGCACCTGGATAATCCACTATAAAGGGAAGTGTGCAGTAAAAACCGGATCATTTGATTTTTTAAAGCCGATGAAAGAGGCTATTTGTGAAGCAGGCATTGACGCGAAAATTGTTTAACCTACCCATTTGTGGAGTATCCTTCGAAACTAATTGAGGAAGCTGTTGCACAGATTTCAAAGCTTCCGGGCATCGGTAAAAAAACGGCCCTTCGTTTAGTGCTCCATTTAGTGAAGGAGAAGGAAGATAATACGTACGCCTTAACCGAAGCACTTAACAAGCTTCGCTCTGGAATCCGGTTTTGTGCGCAGTGTCATAATATTGCTGATGCTGAAAGTTGTACGATTTGCGAAAGTCATCGGAGAGATCGCT
>CAZCRJ010000016.1:6131-11169 GCA_964501015.1 uncultured Roseivirgaceae bacterium
AATGGCCATCGAAAATACTGCTCAGTACCGCGGACTGTATCATGTACTTGGTGGAGTAATATCTCCCATGAATGGCATAGGACCTTCTGAGTTAAAAATTGAGTCCCTCTTATCCCGACTCAACCATGGGCAATCTGAAATAAAGGAGCTGATTCTTGCCTTGAGCCCTACTATGGAAGGCGATACCACCTCTTTCTATATCCACAGACGCATTAAAGACCTCGCAGTTAAAGTGAGTGTTATTGCCCGGGGCATTCCGGTAGGAGGTGATCTTGAATATGCGGATGAGATTACGCTTGGTCGCAGTATTTTGGGCCGAACTCTTTTCAATTAAGTGCCTCCTTCCGTATTAATTTCTTTATTTTTCCACTTCTGTTTTTACTATGAATACATTATCTGATCGACTACATTCATTTGAAGAATCTGCAACCCTGGCCATGTCTGCCAAAGCACGTGAATTTAAAGCACGTGGTTTTGATGTGATCAACCTGAGTTTGGGAGAACCCGATTTCAAAACACCGAAACATATCTGCGAAGCAGCCAAGCAGGCGATTGATGACGGAAAATATTTTGCCTATCCTCCTGTTGCAGGATACCAGGATTTCCGCGAAGCGTTGGCCGAGAAATACCGGAAGGAAAATAATGTTCCGTATAAAGCAGAGAATATTATCATATCCAACGGTGCCAAGCAATCCATTGCCAATGCTATGCTGGCCCTACTTAACCCAGGCGATGAAGTAATTGTGTTTTCTCCCTATTGGGTAAGTTACGATGCACTGGTAAGACTGGCAGAAGCAACACCAGTATTGGTAAAAGGTGGAATTGAAAATGATTTTAAAGTTACTGCTGAACAAGTTGAAGCGGCCATCACTCCTAAAACCAGGGCCATCATATTTTCTTCACCCTGTAATCCTACAGGTTCTGTTTTTTTACGACAGGAACTTCAGGCTATTGCAACAGTTGTTTTGAAACATGATAACCTATTGGTATTTGCTGATGAGATCTATGAACACATCAACTTTACCGGTGAGTTTGTGAGCATGGCTTCACTGCCCGGTATGATGGAACGAACGATCACCGTTAATGGATTTGCTAAAGGTTTTGCCATGACCGGCTGGCGCGTTGGCTATTTGGCTGCGCCTAAGTGGATTGCAGATGGATGTAATAAAATCCAGGGACAGCTTACTTCAGCCAATTGTTCCATTGCCCAGCGTGCAGCGCTGGCTGCCATTACGAGCGACCTTACACCAACCATGAAGATGGTGGAAGAATATAAAAAGAGGAGAGAAGTTGTTTATCAATTACTACAGGAGATTCCTGGTATTAAATCGAACTATCCTCTCGGAGCTTTTTATTTTTTCCCGGATGTGAGTTATTACTACGGTAAAACCATCGGAGAAAAAACCATTCAAAACGGAGAAGATTTTTGCATGTTTCTATTGGAGCAAGCCCTGGTATCGCTGGTGCCGGGCAGTGCATTCGGTGACCCGAATTGTATTCGGTTATCGTATGCCGCATCCGAAACGGATTTGCGGGAGGCGATGGAAAGAATAAAAATGGCAATTGCTCAATTACAATAGTAACGGGAAAAACTTCCTTACGATTTCTCAATTCAGAGATTTCGAATTGATTTAACCCTATACGCTGAAGCTCTATTTTAATAAAGATCCAGTCTCAAACTGCTTATGCAGGGGCCCCGCCTTCTCCAGGTCATCAAGAATTTTCTTGTCAAGCGGGGTGTCTTTGATAACGTTGTAGTTGTCCCAGAAGATTTTGTTATACGGGCGGTCCTGGTATTGTAAACTATAACTGCGCATTTTTTCTGACGCACTTATCCGTTCACTGGTATTAGGTGTAAGTTCATTAATCAGTAATTGCTGGATGAGTTCCGTTTCAAACTTCAGCTCATTGGTTTTGGCATCATACCATGTAATGCGTGTACTCATGCTCATATATCCGGGATACAGTTTTCCATCAACCTCACGAAAGTCAATTGATTTTGTCCTTCCTGAAAAGCGACTGATAAGGTTCTTTTTGCGCTCCTCAATTTTTCCAGTGTTTCCAATTTCATAATCCAGATGAATGATGGAGAAATTTATTTTATCGATATATAATCTGAGTAAATGGTCGTGCTGAAACTCAATCACGTAGATTTCCTGGTTATTATAAAAGGAATCATTTAACCTTTTTATATGGGTATCGAACTTCTCATCCATTTCAATCTGTCTGTAACGAATGTTGTTCTGGAGCAGTAAGTTCTCCAGAAAGTTACCTTCATGAAAGTATTGAGTAAATTTATTATCGTATCCAATGCTTTTCCGTACCTCTACTAATTTAACACGCTCACGAAGTTTTAGTTTATTGCGGGGCGCAGCATAATCTTCATCAAAGATTTTTATTGCTGCCTCCAGCAAAGCAATATTATTGTTCGCAACTTTTTTAATATCACGATAAAATCCTTCCAGCATAAATGGTTCTGCAGGATAGTTCTCGTCAATTCGGTTTAGCGCCAGTTGAAGAATATCTCCCCCTGTATACACCCCGGCAATAATCACCTCATCCAGAACGGTGGTGGATTTGCGCATTTCCAATACTAAGGATTCAGTTGAGAGTAGTGACCAGATAGGCGCTTCAAAATTGGTATACCCCAACATACTGATGACCAGTATTTCATTACGGTACTCTGGGGGCAGGTAAAAATCAAAGGCACCCTCCAGGTTGGTAATGGTTCCAATGGATTTACCCGCTATGCCCAAGGAGGCGTAAGGAAGCGGTTCACGGGTGTCCTTATCCAAAACGGTACCAGAAATTATAATTTTTTGGGCAAGGGTTACGTGAAAAGCCAAATAAAGACCAAAGATCAACCAATGTTTCATGTCGCCACAAAATTGGTTAAACGCTTAGTGGTTTCAAACTGAACGTACTATTATCTGCTTTTTTGATAGTTGGTCGCTTCTTAATGCGGGTTAACCGAATTCCTTTCTTCTGTGTAACTTTAGGATTAAAATTATACTCGTGTTCAACTTAGAACGTATACCGCGCATATGGAGAAGAGCATTTTTGCTGCTTAGCATTTGGTATTTCATCAACTTCTCGGTTAGCGCGTTTCTGGAGTGGCGCCTGGCTACCCCCTATTCATTTGTATTCTGGAATGCCCTGTACATTTTTGAAGCACTCTGCCTGAGTATTCCACTCATTATGCTGTATGCGAACGTATTGTTCCGATACAAACTCATTGTTCAGGTAGTTGGGCATGTGGTCGGGGCCATGGTTTATTTTTTAGCAATGGGTACTTTTTCTTATTATATTGAAGATTATGTTGAAGGATACGTTTACTTTGAAAACTGGCGTGCACACATCCTTGGGTTATTGCGCTGGAATGGTCTTCAATTTCAGAATCAATATATTATTATAGCAGCGGTATATTACATAATCCGGTACTTTCAGTTTCAACAAAACAAAGAACATGAAAAGGGTGAGCTGGCGATAAAGAACAGGGAGATGCAGCTTTCCTTGCTGAAGTCACAGATTAATCCACATTTTCTTTTTAACACACTCAATTCCATCAACATGCTGGTGGGTTCCAATAAGGAGGAGGCACGAAAGGTTATTACTCAACTCTCGGATATCTTCCGGTATGCACTGGATTCGCATAGCGACAATAAAGTAAAACTAATTCACGAACTTGATTTTATCGATAACTATATTAAAATCCAACAAGTACGTTTTGGTCAGCGGTTAAAATTTGTAAAACAGATAGACCCCACCTGCCTGAGTATTAAAGTGCCCCCGATGATCCTTCAACCCCTTGTTGAGAATTCAGTGAAGTATGGAATTGCACCCAAAGAAGATGGGGGTACCATTACGGTGATCGTGAAGCGCTTTAAGCACATGATTTATTTCGAAGTGAAAGATGATGGGTTAGGTAGTAATGCCAAGAAAGTTATGGATGGTACCTCCAGTGGTGTAGGTGTTAAAAATACCGATCAGCGACTGCGAAGCTCTTTCGGTCCGGGCCATGGTTTACGCATACGCTCCGATGAATGGGGGTATTCAACCAGTTTCTTTATTCCGATTACAGAGGAGGATATACTCCAGAATGAACCTGCTTCTGAACCTTCGCTTGAAGAAGTGAAAAGCCTTGCCGGATAGGGAATATGGATGTATAGAAAGTTTAAACAATGATTTGAAAAACATAAAACCAAATGCATGAAAATTAAGTGTATAATTATTGATGATGAACAGTTAGCCCGTGAGTTATTACGCGAATATATTGACGATATACCAGAGCTGGAGATTATCGGGGAAGCCGCGAAAGGAAAGGATGCAGTTGAATTTATTGATTCCCTTAAGCCAGACCTGATATTTCTTGATGTGCAAATGCCCGGCATGACCGGCTTTGATGTTTTGGACGATATCAACCATGATCCTCACGTAATTTTTACAACCGCCTATGATCAGTATGCGATCCGCGCATTTGAAAAAAATGCGGTCGATTATCTGTTAAAGCCCCTTGATAAAGAACGATTTGAATTGGCAGTTAAAAGAGCATTAGAGCGCATGCGACTGGAACAGAATAATGTTGGCGAGATGTTACGCAACATGAAGGCTGAAAACCGCACATCCTATGACTCCCATATCTTTGTTCAGAAATCTGAGAAACTGATCAACCTGTCTATCGATGAAATTATGTTTCTTGAAGCCTCGGGTGATTACACCATACTAACGACTAAAGCCGATCAATTTGTAAGTTCATCCGGGATTGGCAAGCTTGAAGAGATCCTTAATCCGGATACGTTCATTCGCGTTCATCGCAGTACCATCATTAACATTAATTTTCTTAAGGAAATTGAAAAGCACTTTAATGGAGGAATGATCGTAAAAATGCAAAATGGAAAAAGTTTCCCGGTGAGCCGCACCTACGCAAAACTTATCAGAAGAAAAGTTGTGTAACAAATGTTTTCCACACTTATAACAGGGAATGTAGTTGATATGCTACATTCCCTGTTTTAGTTTGGGCATATCATGGTAAACGAAA
>CAZCRJ010000016.1:11179-15636 GCA_964501015.1 uncultured Roseivirgaceae bacterium
ACAACAGAGTCAGCATACGGCTTAAGGAGGTCGCGTATCTTTTCTTCTGCATTTCTTTTTGCATTGGCTACAAATGTAGCCTGTGCTGCATAGTTGCGCGCATCCGTAATAAAGGCATTGGTTGCTTTGGCCCGGTTCTCATCACTCACCCAATTCCAAATACCAGATTCATCCCGGAATGTCATATCGCCCAAGGGCTCGAGAGAAAGAATTTTGGGTTCTGGCAAATACACTGTGGCGGTGGTACCATCAAGTTGAATGCTGAATCTCTTTTGCAGATCAAACCCACATTTTGCAACAAATGAACCGGTAATGGCGATTTGTTTGGTACTGCCAATCCAGGTGTTGGTCCAGGTATACCGGTGTTGAAAGTTTTGTGATAGGGTAGCCAGTTCCAGAATCGCTGTTTGTTGATTCAGTACAATAGTGTTTTTTACAGTTACTTCTGGTGTGAATTGAAATGCTTCCGAAAAATCCCTGCCAAGTGAGCGGGCAAGTTCGTACGACTTTTCAGGAATAATGACCAGCAGAACATAGGCGGCTACTATTCCAACAATCATTAATGCAATAATAAGTTTCAGGTAGCGCGCAATCATGAATTATTTGGGTAAAGTAAATCTGAGCCTCACACGGGCTTTGTCACGAATTGGAATACCGTCTTTACGTGTAGGAATCCATTTTGGTCCTTCCCTGATCAGGCGGATAAGTTCTTCATCACATCCTGAGCCAATTCCACGAAGGATGGTAAAATCGGTAAGCGCACCATTTGTTTCCACCGTAAACTCAACCGTTACCCGGCCTTCTGTCTTACGGGTAAGTGCTTCTGTTGGATAAACAATGCTGGTTTCAAGATACTGCTTAAATGCCCTGTTTCCCGTTTCAGGATGTGCCAGGTTAACGGTTGGTGGCATAGCAACTTGATCAACCGAATACCCCACAACCACGACTTCACTCAGTTGTGCTACATCCAGACTCATCTGAACATTAACTTCTTTTTGGTCTACAGTATTGATTTCTACACTCCTTAATCCAATAAAGGAAAACACCAATGTCGGCTGACCTTCCGTAAATTCAAGCTGATACTTTCCCCTGCCATCTGTGATGGTGCCAAGTGTTGATCCTTTGATAATGACATTGATGCCCGGTAACGGAGATCCATCTTCTGAAGAAGTAACCTTACCGGTGATCACTTGCTTTCCACTACCTTCTACTCCTGAAACTTCGCTTATGGCTTTTTTTCTTAAAGATTTGTCAGCTTCATCGCGACTCACAGCTGATACAGGCTTTTCAATCTCTGCTTTTGTTGCTTCTTCTTCTGGTTGAATGTTCGATTTAAATGGTGCAAGTGGCGGGTGGATTTGCGTGATAACAGGTTGAGTAAGGAGGTCATCTTCTTTTAAAGCTTTTGTTTCAGGTTCACTTTCCTTCACAACCGCTGACGATGGTTTATCTGCCTGTGGAGCAGTAGATGCAGCAGGAGTCACCCGCTCTGACACGTCACTCGTCACCAGTATTGAGTCCATTACTTCGGCATTTGTTGTCTTCGGTTCTTCACCGGGTAATTTACCCTCACTATTATTTTCCAAAGCCAAGGGAGATCTGTCTTCAAGAGATTGACTCAACGTCCAGATGAAATATGTTGAAACGGATAAAAGAATCACTCCTGCGGCAATTCTCAAAGGCCACGTGAACCACGATTTCGTATTTTCCTTGTGGGGAAGTATTTTGGAGGTTAAGGATTTGATATCGATTACAAATTCATCGGCACCTAATTGTTCAGCCCCTTCGAGCGCTTCAGCCAAAAATGGATCATCTAAGGCCTTCTTCTCAAAATCAAATTTTTCGGCAGAGCTCATCTTGCCAGTTAAATAGCGCTCAATATCGTGGGTGTAGTCAGTCATTTCGGTCCATACAAATTTTCAGGTTGCGCTTTCCATTCTGTAAGTAACTCTTAACCTGTTTAAGTGTATAATTAGTTTCCGTACTTATTTCCTGATAACATTTCTGCTGAAGAAAAAACAGGCGTACACAACGTTGTTGCTCATCGATTAATTTTCCTATACAGTTTTCCAATTTAACAAGATTTCCTTCCCAGTCGGGCTCATCATCCAGATGCGCAGCGTGGCTTGATTCCATAATTAAAGGAGACAATTCTTCGGTTTGTTTACCCGTTTGTGCCCGTAAGTGCATCAGGCAATGATTTCGGGTGGTTACAAAGAGCCAACTTTTAAAATGCGTTACTTCATGATTCAACAGAATGGTCAGCAATTTTTCAAAAATGTTCATGGTGGCATCTTGTGCTTCTTCCCTGTTTTTGAGGTACTTCAGGCATACACCATACACCAGTGAAGTATACCGAGTAAACAGATAGCCCACTACTTCAGCTTCACGCGATTGCTTATACAGGTGAAGGAGTTCCTGGTCAGTACTATCGGAAACAGGCTTTTTCAAAAGCATTTTTTAAAGTAACAAAATTCTATTGATTGGTTTATGGAATCCGGCACATCCGGGCATCTCATTTCCGTAAACCAAAAACATATAACTATGAAAACGCACATTCTTATTTTTTGTGTAATGCTTTTTTCGGGCTTTACGCTCCAGGAAAGGAGAATCACCGGCAAGGTAACATCTCTGGAAGACGGCTCTCCACTTCCGGGAGTAAATATAGTAGTGAGAGGTACAACCGTTGGAACAACAACCGATGCCCATGGCCGGTACAGGCTTGCGGTGCCTGCCGGGGGAAGCACATTGGTGTTTTCCTTTATCGGCTTCCAAACCAAAGAAGTTAAACTTGGAGCAGGCAATGTGGTAGATGTTGCCCTGTTATCGGAAGTTGTCAGCCTTCAAGAAGTTGTAATAACTGGCCATCCTGGCAGAACAGATAAGCGTGCAGTGATGAATCAAGGCGCATATTACACACCTTCCATTTCCGGAGAGTACAAACAACCCCAATGGAATACGGAAGAGTATGATGGTATCAATGAGAATATTTTTCATGATGCGCTACGCAATCCCTTATCAACGTTTTCAATTGATGTGGACGCAGCATCGTATAGTAATGTTCGCAGGTTTATCAACAATGGCCAGCCTCCTCCAAAAGATGCCGTTCATATAGAAGAGCTGATCAACTATTTTGATTACGAGTATAAACAACCGGAAAGTGATCATCCCTTTTCGATCATAACGGAGATTTCTTCAGCGCCTTGGAATAAGCAGCATAAACTTGTCCATATAGGCTTACAGGGGAAACGAATCTCAACCGATAACCTACCCCCTTCCAACCTGGTTTTTTTAATAGATGTATCCGGCTCGATGAATATGCCCAACAAACTTCCGTTATTGAAATCATCCTTTAAACTGTTGATCAATGAATTGCGTCCACAAGACCATGTATCCATTGTAGTATATGCCGGAGCGGCAGGTCTTGTACTGGAGCCAACTTCAGGCGCTCAAAAACAAAAGATCAGCGCTGCGCTTGACAACCTTGAAGCGGGCGGATCAACTGCCGGAGGGGCCGGTATCCGGTTAGCGTATGCTACTGCTCGTAAGTACTTTAAACAAGGTGGTAATAACCGAATAATCCTGGCCACGGATGGCGATTTTAATATTGGGGAATCCAGCAATGCTTCGATGGAGCGACTGATTGAAGAAGAAAGAAAAAGCGGTGTGTTTCTTACGATCCTGGGCTACGGTATGGGTAATTACAAGGATTCAAAAATGGAAACGTTATCCGGTAAAGGAAATGGAAATTATGCCTACATCGATAACCTTACGGAAGCCAGGAAAGTATTGGTGAACGAGTTTGGCGGCACGTTGTTTACCATTGCAAAAGATGTGAAACTACAGGTGGAATTTAATCCGGCAAAAGTTCAGGCCTACCGGCTGATTGGCTATGAAAACCGGATGCTGAAAAATGAAGATTTCAATAACGATAAAAAGGATGCTGGAGATTTAGGCTCCGGGCATACCGTTACCGCGCTGTATGAAATTATTCCTGTCGGTGTACAAAGCGAGTTCTATACGATTGATCCATTAAAATATCAGTCATCCAAAATTGATCGGACAGCAATTCGATCAGAGGAGTTATTAACAGTGAAGTTCCGCTACAAGCAACCCGATGGTGAAATAAGCAAGCTGATTGTCCAACCACTGATCGATGGTCAGGTTCCGTTTGCCAAAACATCGGACAATTTCCGGTGGTCTGCTTCTGTAGCTGCCTTTGGTATGCTGTTACGTGAGTCGGAATACTGTAAAGATTTTTCCTATTCGGATGTTGTTTCGCTTGCCGAAAGTGCACGGGGTAAAGATAAGGAGGGTTACCGCATCGAGTTCATTACCATGGTGAAATCTATTAGCGGAGTAGTGGCCATGCGATAGTGCACTAAGTAAGAAGAGAAGGTGCTTTTACACATCCCGTTATGAAACTGAACTTGCACCCCACATCCTTCAACTTTGGT
>CAZCRJ010000017.1:0-7070 GCA_964501015.1 uncultured Roseivirgaceae bacterium
TCTTTTAAAGGTGAATTGTATTGCTTAATGTCAAAGGCATCGCGTAAACCCATGCTCATCAGGATCATGTCATCCAATTTGTTCTTTCTGAATGAAGGCTCGCCACGTTTCCAGACTTCACTTTTGTAAAAGCCTTTTCGGGGTGGCTTGCTTTGATGTCTGGCTACTGGCTGGGGCTCGTTTTCAAAATACAATCCATAAACAGTAACCCTATAGCCATCATTCGCTACTTCTACCACAAACTTTCCGCGCCATTCGCCACTCCAGTAGATCAACGGAGTGTTGTTATACTTTCTGCCATAACGCTGGCAGTCTACCTGGTAGTGACGAATCTCACCGTTATACCCCAACTCATTCCGTACTACGTTTTGGGTAAAAATTTTTGATTTCAGCATGGAGACTACCTCTCGCCCAAGACTGTCCTGAGCACCCTTATAGGGATATGTTGCCCGCCAAATAAGTTCTTCATTTTCAATTTCAAATAAATCGAATTTTTGCCCAAGGACATCCGCTGACAGCGTAAACCAAAAAATCCAAAAAAACAACTTAGCGGACACCCTGCAACCAAACACTTATTTGATGAAAAAACAACCCGCGTTTCGATAAATGGGATTATAGTAAATTCCAACCACAGGGTAAAATATGAACCTGATTATTAAAATAAATATAACTTTTTTGAAACATAGGGTCTATAAATACCCTATCTAAATCGATTTCTGTACTTTTTATTAACAATTTGGTAAAAATTCAACATAACATTCTGAATTTTAACTAGAAATTGAAATTAAAAATTACCATTCAACCTAAACCTAAAATTTATGAGAAGATCGATTATCTACCTTGCCCTTCTGGTAGGCATAAGTGTGCTGGCTGTTTTTATGCCTGCGGTGCCTACTACTATTAACACCGAGGGTATTGACTCCGGAGATGTAGCCTGGATGTTGGCCGCCACAGCCCTTGTGCTGTTGATGACGCCAGGGCTTGCCTACTTCTACGGAGGTATGATCAATACCAAAAATATCATCTCCACTATGCTTCAGAGTTTCATCGCTATGGGGGTGATTAGTGTGCTGTGGATTGTGGTGGGCTTCAGCCTGGCATTCGGTGACAGCATTGGCGGTTTTATCGGAAACCCTGCCACGTTCTTCATGTTTCAAAACGTGTTGGACGCTCCGGTTTTCGGAACTATACCCTTGGTACTATTTGCCCTCTTCCAGCTTAAGTTTGCCATCATCACGCCCGCGCTCATCACCGGCACATTTGCTGAACGCATACGATTCAAGTCTTATATCATTTTTCTGGTATTGTTCTCCCTGTTCATCTATGCCCCGCTTGCCCATATGACATGGCACCCGGAAGGATTCTTCTTTCAACTCGGTGTACTTGACTTTGCCGGAGGAACCGTTGTTCATATGTCGGCTGGTTTTGCAGCGCTTGTCGCATCCATGTACCTGAGAAACAGATCAGAGGTAAAAGAAGCAATCAAACCGGCAAACGTACCCTTTGTACTGTTGGGCACAGGCTTGCTTTGGTTTGGTTGGTTCGGCTTCAACGCTGGCAGCGCACTCAGCGCAGGAACACTAGCAGCTTCAGCCTTTGCCGCTACAAACACAGCGTCTGCTGCTGCCGGATTATGCTGGGTACTTTTTGATTCTGTTCGCGGAAAGAAACCTTCAGCCCTTGGCTTCTGCATTGGTGCTGTAGTTGGGCTTGTTGCCATCACTCCGGCTGCAGGATTTGTCACTATTCCTTCCAGTCTGTTTATCGGAACCATGGCTGCGTTGGTCAGCAATGTTGTGGTTCATTGGAAATCCAAAACATCATTGGAAGATACACTTGATGTATTTCCCTGTCATGGTGTTGGTGGCGCAGTGGGTATGGTGATGACTGGATTGCTCGCAAGCACTGCAGTGAATGGCGGTAACACCACCGGCAACGGTCTGTTCTTCGGTGAATACGAATTATTCAAAGTACAAATGATTGCCTTAGGAGTGGCCGTTGCATTCATTACTGTTGGATCGTATATCATTCTTAAAATCACTGATCTCATTTCACCGATGACCATGAGCAGTGAAGAAAAACAGTTGGGTTCAGATTACAGTCAGCATGGCGAGAATCTGCCTGCGTTGGAATTGGAGAAGGAACTTGCGGCCTGATCACCAAAGCGTTCCGGAGGGTGTAGAAGACCCTACCGGAACCACTTTAGCTTATTGTTTAAAAAAACACACCCAAAATTATGAAAAATTCAGCTCTACACTTTTCGAAATACATAGTTATGCTTTTAGTCCTGATGAATGGTTCCGTTTTAATAGCCCAGGAGAATTTTATTGTTGCTTCTACAGCAAAGCTTCCGACAAAAGAAGAACTCATTGTTACAGCCGGTGACCTGGCCGAGCAATTGTTAACGAAGAAAGAGGATGAAGAAGATGAAATACCCAAACTGACTTTCTCTGGCTCGGTTGATACCTACTTTCACAGCTCCTTCAAAACCAAGAACTACTATTATGATGATGCCTTTGCTCCCGCTACATCTTTTGCAGATTCAAAGGGCTTCTCTATTGGCATGGTGAACCTCATCGCGTCTTATGCGGGAAGCAAGGCGGGGTTTACAGCCGACCTTGTATTCGGTCCGCGTGGAAAAGCAGCCGTGTTCGGATCGGCATCCGGACAGGCCATTATCAACCAGGCATTTGTGTACTACAACTTCTCCGACAAAGTAACACTCAATGTTGGGCAGTTCAATACGTTCCTTGGTTATGAAGTAATTTCTCCAGCGGTCAATTTTCATTACTCCACATCTTACTTATTTTCCTATGGACCATTCAATCACACGGGTGCGCGGCTTGATTTCGCATTAGACAAAGGAATTGTTGCCAAGATTGCCGTTATGAACCCAACTGATCTGGTGGAGTTCAACCCGATGAACACTTTTACCCTGGGTGCACAGATTGGAAAAACTTCAGACGCTGGAGGAATCTGGCTGAACTTCCTGTATGGTGATCAGGATGGGAAATTGGTGAAGGATGAAGTGACCATTGGTGAAACCTCAGCCGGAAAATTGTTTCAGGCCGATGTAACACTGGGCTATGAATTATCACCGGTATTCTATCTCGGATTTAATGCATCTATACAAAGCACCACAGCCGGAGAAGAGGTAAATGACAATGGAGACATTGTAAAAACAGCCGGGCCAACCTCTTCCTTCCTTGGATTCGCGGTATATCCTAAAATCAGTCTTTCAAAAAGTTTCGACCTGGGGTTCCGTGCGGAATACTTTTCCATCAAGGATAATCATCTCGGCATCTTTGGTCTTAGCGAAGATGGTGATGGTAGCGTTGTTGAATTCACACTTTCCGGAAATTACAAACTTGGCAACCTGATGTTCATTCCGGAAGTGCGCATTGATAAAACTACGGAGAACTCGTTCTACAATGGCACAAACGCTAAGGACATGATGGCTACCATCAACCTTGCTGCAGTGTATAAATTTTAAAAACCACTATACCCTTAAATTTTAAAACTATGACAAAAGCAAAACTCGAATACATCTGGCTGGATGGATACACACCCACACAAAGCCTGAGAAGCAAAACTAAAATCATCCGCAACTTTGATGGAACCTTAGATGGTTGCCCTATGTGGTCCTTTGATGGAAGCTCAACGGAGCAGGCACCAGGCGGATCATCTGATTGTTTGTTACTACCCGTTGCATTGTTTCCAGATCCCGCCCGAAGAGATGCCTACCTCGTAATGTGCGAGGTGCTGAGTCCAGATGGCAATCCACATCCTTCCAATGCTCGTGCAACAATTGAAGACGATGACCGTGACTTCTGGTTCGGATTTGAGCAGGAATACTTCCTTTGGAATCCGGTGACCAACAAGCCACTCGGATTTCCTGAGAACGGCTATCCATCACCCCAAGGGCCCTACTATTGCTCGGTGGGTGCACAAAATGCCTATGGGCGGGAGATCATAGAGAAACATCTTGATTACTGTTTAACTGCAGGGATAAACGTGGAGGGAATTAATGCCGAAGTAGCACCAGGCCAGTGGGAGTTCCAGGTTTTTGCTAAAGGTGCCAAGGAAGCCGGTGATCAGGTGTGGATAGCACGCTACCTTCTGGAACGCACTGCCGAGCCATTCGGTGTGGCTATCAACTGGCATTGTAAACCGCTCGGTCAAACCGACTGGAATGGTTCAGGCATGCACGCTAATTTCTCCAACTCCCTGCTTAGGGAATGTGGGTCGAGAGAAATCTACGAACAAGTTTGCCAGGGGTTTGCACCTTTTGTACATGAACACATTGCTGTCTACGGTGCTGACAATCACTTGAGGCTTACTGGTAAACACGAAACTCAATCCATTGACAAATTTTCATACGGCATTTCCGACAGGGGCGCCTCCATACGCATTCCCATTGCTACAGTAGAAAACGGATGGAAAGGCTGGCTGGAAGACCGCAGACCTAATTCATCGGCTGATCCATACAAGGTTGCGGCAAGAATAATCACCACTGTAAAGCATGCTTCTGAACAGGTATTTGTGACCACCAACGGAAATGGTTTAGCACATTAATTATGGTTGGTTTGTGGATAAACGTTGGAGCCGCCTCCCTGGTGGAGGCGGTTCTTTTGCTTTATAAGCTTGACGATGGTTAATTGACAGGAAAAAAATCACCCTACCTTATTCCCACGCACAAAAGTGTTAAAAGGAACCAACAGGACTGGAAGTATGTTCAGCTGAAACCAACCCTTAAAGTCTTCACAGTATATAAGTCTAAAAGGAATACTAAATACGAATTATGAAATGGTTCGGAAGAAGACAAAGCGGCAACGTTGAAGACCAACGCGGGCGCGGAGGTAGTGGCGGAAGTCGTATACCCGGGGGAATGCTTACCAAAGGAGGGTTGGTTACCATAGCGATTATTATGATCATTAGTTTGATTACCGGCAACAACCCCTTAACCTTATTAGAACAGACCGGATACTCAATCGATCAGCCGGCTTACTCGCCAACAGCCGAAGAAGAGGAACTCTCTCAATTTGTACGTGTTGTGCTTGCCGACACAGAAGATGTATGGAATTCGCTAATGGAAAACTACCGCGAACCCACGTTGGTACTGTTCAATGGTAGGGTTGAATCTGCCTGTGGGATGGCGAGCTCTGCTACCGGTCCATTTTACTGTCCGGCTGATGAAAAAGTGTATATCGATTTAAGTTTTTACAACGATTTAAGGAATAGGTTGGGCGCACCAGGGGATTTTGCCCAAGCCTATGTTATTGCCCACGAAGTAGGTCACCATGTTCAACACCTGTTAGGTATCTCTGATAAAGTGCAAAGCATGTCCAAACAACTCAGCAAAGAAGAATATAATAAGCTCTCTGTAAAGCTTGAGTTACAAGCTGATTTTTTGGCGGGTGTTTGGGCGCATCACGCTAACAAAATGAATACCATCGAGCCTGGTGATATTGAAGAGGCACTTGGGGCCGCAAATGCCATTGGTGACGATCGCCTCCAAAAACAAGGACAAGGTTATGTTGTGCCCGATTCCTTCACGCACGGGACTTCAGCGCAACGAATGCGTTGGTTTAGTAAAGGATATGAACTGGGAGACCTAAAACAAGGCGATACTTTCAGTGTACGGTATGAAGCATTATAAGATTCGACTGATGTTGTAAGCACTTCATTAATTTTTATTCTCCGTTGGTAACGGTACCGGGGTATTTTCAAAATCCTTTTTCTTTCGCTTCCACCGTTTATGGGTCCATAACCAATAGGGAGGATTAGCCATGATATCACTTTCCAGGTACCGGGTATGAATCTTTGTTATTTCGCCCAAGGGTAATTCATTCGGGTTTTCACAAACCACCCGGTATTCGGTTTCATAGTGTCCCCTTTTTAATCGGTGAATAACACCATAGATAACCGGGGTATTAAAATCCCGTGCAAATTTCTCAGCGCCAAACTGCACACCGGTTTCCTGGTGTAAAAACTCCATCCAATAGGGTTGCTGAGATAACCGTGGGCATTGATCGGAACCAAAAATAACGGCTACTGGTGATTGGTTTATGTCCCGAACCATTTGCTTTACTTGTACATAACTATTCATCCATAATCCATACCTGGATCGGCTCGCTAAAATTTTCCGATTCATGTACGCGTTGGAAAGTGGCGTATATAGAGCAACCGGCTGATGCGGAATATGCATGCCAATGGAAACGGCAAACAATTCCCAGTTGCCATAATGACCGCCTACTAAGGTAACATGCTGCCCCTTCGCAAGGTATTGATCAAAAATTTCCGGGTTTCGGTGGGTGAATCGCATTTGGATTTCGGCTTTTGATATCGTGAACACTTTAACAGACTCCACAAGCAGATCACATAAATGAACATAAAATTTTTGTTCTATTTCACGTTGCTGCTGGGTGGTCAGTGTTGGAAAGGAGTTTTGAATATTGATGCGAACAACCTTTTTTCGATACCCCACCAGGCGGTAAAGAACGATAAACGCAAAATCGGATACCCGGTACAACACCCAACTTTGCAGTTTGCTGAACGGCAGTACAATAAGGTAGAATAATACGGGCATAATGTTGATTGAGTACTGTAATAATAAGCAGTTAGGCTGAACTTATTCTACAATTCTTAACCCTAGTCAGTATTGCATGACATTTTACTGCACTTTTCTTACACGAACCACCCGGGTTACCGTTAAAATGATTATCCGGGCATTAATTCTTCAATTGCATTCATGTTAAACAATAAAGCACAATGCGCTTTGGTTTAACATTTGTACACTATTTTTGTAAAACCATTTTTTAATCTTGACTATCCTTCGAAAAGTAATTGTTTACCTGCTTCTGGCTTTTGCCATAGTAGTGGTTTCGTTGGTGATATCGGCATTCCTGTTTAAAGACAGAATTATCAAGCAGTTTATTGTACAGGCCAATGAACACCTGAGTACACCGGTAAAAATCGGTAAAACAGATGTCTCTGTTTTTCAGCGATTTCCCAACATTTCTATTGTGTTCAATGATGTTTATGTTGAAGATAGTCACACCGGCATTTAT
>CAZCRJ010000017.1:7080-8894 GCA_964501015.1 uncultured Roseivirgaceae bacterium
CCGCCAGACAGATTTCCTTTCACCTGAACCCGCTTGATGTTTACCTCGGACAATACATAATACAAGGCCTTAAAGTAATTAATAGTGAAACTCACCTTAAGATTGACACAAAAGGTGTAGACAACTTTACCATTACCAAACCCGGTGCCTCCTCCGGATCTGTTCGCTTTGAACTTAAGAATGTTTCTCTTGTGAATACACGGGTTCGGTATCATAATGTAAAAGACACGGAAAATCTGATTTTTTCCAGCGATCAGTTATATGCTTCAATCCATTCTTCAGACGATCAGTATTCAATACACGCAAAGGGAGACATCACCTCTGAAAAAATTGCACTCAATGATCTTTCCCTGCTGGAAGGAAAAGTTTTTGCTGTGAACACTTCATTGATATATGATGATCAGGAAAAGAAACTTTCCATCAATCCTTCTGAACTCCTGCTTAAAACATCGAACTTCACTATTCAGGGAGACTATAGTTGGAAAGATGAATCTTCTATTGATATGCGTATCCAAGGAAAAGACACGGATATACAATCGTTACTCTCCTTGCTTCCGGAAAAACTATCCGGAGATTTTACCAAATACAAGAGCCAGGGCGATATGTATTTTAACGCCCGCATAGCAGGTACCATCAGTGATGAAAAGAGTCCTTCCATAACTGCCGATTTCGGATTTGAAAAAGCCTCTATATTCCATCCCGAAACCTCCTCCAGAATAGATGATGCCACAATGGAAGGGTCGTTTGCCACAACCTCACTACGGAAGCTTTCGCTGGCCGTTCTCTCCCTGAAAAATATGTCAGGAACCCTCAACGGAAAGCCTTTTCAGTCTAATCTCGTTATCCGAAACTTCGAAGACAGCGATGTTATCCTGCAATTTAAAGGCGATGTTGACGCTGCTGCATTGATGGGTTTTTATCCTCAGGAGTCCATAAAAAATGTCAGTGGTACATTAACTATCGATATCGCTTTTGAAGGAAGGCTTTCCTGGCTAAAGAGCAGAACTACTGCACAGCGTACTTCTACACGCGGTTCCATTGAAGTTAAACGTGTCAACTTTTTATACGGTGCCGATGATATACCGGTTAAAGAATTATACGGCAGTTTTCAATTCAACAATAATGACCTTGCCTTGAGTAACGTATCCGGTAAATTAGGGGAAAGTGATTTTCGGCTAAATGGATTATTCAAGAACATTATTACGTTCCTGTTGTTCGAAAATCAGCCAGTGGGCATTGAAGCCGACCTGAAAGCCGAAAATCTCAATATTGATGAATTGTTCGTCTTCGGTTTCGGTAAAGGAAGTTCTGGTGAATATACCTTTAGCCTGCCACCCAACATTAACTTGAACTTCAATTGTGATGTTTCCTCCCTGAAATACAAACGCTTTTCAGGAAAGCGCTTACGCGGTGATCTCCTGGTGAAAAACCAGGTGGCTGTATCACGAAATATTTCCGTGAAAACAATGGGGGGTGATCTTACCTTGTCCGGAATCATTGAGGCCAAAAATCCCAAAGCCATTGATTTTTCTACTTCATTTAGGTTAAATGGCTTGCGTATTGACAGCATCTTTTACGTTTTCGAAAATTTTCAGCAGACCTTTATACAGGATAAACATTTGAAGGGAAATGCGTTTGCTGATGTAAGCCTCGACTTTACACTTAACCAGAACTTAAAATTATTTCCGGAAACCCTGGTGGCCGACATCTCTGCCAACATTAAAAACGGAGAGCTCAACAATTTTGAGCCATTGAAAAGTTTGAACAAATACCTGGATGATGAAGGCCTGAGTGCCTTACGGTTTGCCGATCTG
>CAZCRJ010000017.1:8958-15436 GCA_964501015.1 uncultured Roseivirgaceae bacterium
TATTCATATTGAAAACAAAATCGTTTACATCCCTCAGATGGAAGTGCGGAGCAACGTTACAGTACTGCAGATCAGCGGTACACACACCTTCGACCAGGTGATCGATTACCGCATCGTAACACCCCTTACCAACAGGCGAAAAATTAATACGGCAGAGGCTGCCGGAGCAATTGAAGAAATGGAGGGACGTTCGAAATTATTTTTGAAAATTACCGGCACTACTGATAACTACCGCGTACAATACGATACAGAATCTGTGAAAAAGAAAATTGCGTCCGATCTGAAGAAAGAAGTGCAGGAATTAAAGGATATTTTTAACAAGAAAAAGAAAAAAGAAATCACTTTGTCGACTGAGGAATTTGATTGGGATGACAACTAACTTCTTACCCGTTTCTAAGATCTTTTCCTATCCATCTAAATTCCTAAGTATAATGCTCAATACGATCTTTCGATCAGGTCAATCAGCCAAGAGCTTCCGTAAGAAAATTATTTAAGGGTTTAATCGCTTTACAGACTTCTACAGCCTGCTTCACAAACTTTTTATCCTTGACTTGTGAATCGCTGAAATAATGCGACACCACAAAACTCTTGTTCTTTAACAAATCAATATGCGGATGATCTTTCGGATAGCCGTTTGGCGCTGTCTTAAGCCGATCAAAATCTTCCAATCCATCGAAGTACTTTTTGAATTTTCTATCATTCAAAATTTTCATCAGTCCTTCTGTATGGTAATCCACTTCCTGGCGGATTTTTGCCAGGTTAGTTGAATCAGGCATGTAGAATCCACCCGCTACAAAACTATTACCCGGTTCAAGATGAACATAGTACCCGGGCTCCTGCTCCATTTTGCCATGGGCTGAAAAACCCGCACCCATATTAATTTTATACGGTCGTTTGTCCTTGCTGAAACGAACATCGCGATAAATCCGGAAGCCCTGCTTTCGTGGATTCAGCCCAGCCAGACTCTCATCAAATTTCACTAATTCCTTATGCAGAGCCTCCAGAAAATCTTCAAAGTGCTCTTTAGCCTGAAGGTACCGGGGCTTATTCTTTTCAAACCATTCCCGGTTATTATTTCTTTTTATGTCTTTAAGGAATTTTAAAATGAGTTCGAGGTTCATCGTAGTATATGGAAGAATGTATTACTATTTCTTTTACTGGGTTGGCAAACGGAAACGTCTCCTATAACGAGCCTTGAGCGATTTGGCTACTCATACCATAATCCAATCTCGCCTTTATCGTAGCGAGGTTTCTGGATTTTCTCTTTCAGGTGTTCGGGTTGAGTATCGCTTTTCTTAAACATCTTAGCCCAGAAAAGTTTAACATTAGTGCCCAGGCTTTTCTCTCCTTTTACATTGTTCTGATTATTCTTTACAAACTGCGCATCAGGATGTAAGTCTTTGCGTGCAAACAAATCAAACTTTTTCATTTTGATATTTCCCTGGTAGTCGGTAACACTGGCAAAAGCCTTACCGGGTTCACGCACTTTCAACGCATCTTCATCGGAACTCTTGTTATGAATGTACTTCCAGTTCAACCTGGCGCCTCGCGAATATTCGGTGACTTCACCAAATGTCTTACCGGGTTCACGAACCTTCAGGGCCTTTTCAACGGAGCTCTTGTTTTGTATGTATTTCCCATTAAGCGTTGCTCCGCCTGCATACGCACTTGCCCGCTCAGGAGTTCTCCCAGGAGCAATTCCCTTCATCGAACCATCCGCAGCATTCGGCTTTTTGGAGTACGGCTTTTGTTTAACACTTACGTGCACTGCGTTTACCGAAAATGTGCCTTTGGAAGGACGGGCTTTCAATAATGCATCCTTAGCCGCATACTCATTGCGGATGTAATCATTATGTAATTTTTTTACACGGATATGACCTGTGAATTCTTCTCCCTGATTACGCATGGACGAATGAAGATCAAACATTCTGTACTTACCGGGAAAACCGCCAACTTCTTTGCTCGGTTCTTTCCTGCTTGCTTTAATGTTTCCCTGGTAAGCCGCCATGGCCAATGCATTTCCTTTAGGTGCACGGCCTATAATTGGCTTCTCATTGTTATTCCATAATTTACCACTTACACTACCACCGCCAACCTGGGGCTTACGGGCCTTTATATGTCCGGCAAATAACTCGCCCTGGTTGCGCATAGACGGATGCAAGTCAAACATCCTGTACTTACCCGGGAAACCTCCAACCTCTTTACCGGGTTCCTTTTTGCTCGCCTTACTATTCCCTTGGTAAGCTCCCATTGCTGATGCATTTCCTTTAGGTGCACGGCCAATAATTGGCTTCTCATTATTATTCCATAATTGACCACTCACACTTCCTCCGCCAACCAGAGGTTTGCGAGCCTTTTTATTCCCCGTAAACTCCTCACCCTGATTGCGCATAGATGGATGAAGATCAAACATTCTGTGCTTGCCCGGATATCCGCCAACCTCTTTGCCCGGCACTTTCTTTCCGGCTTTTATATTCCCCTGATATTTTCCTGCGTCTGCTCCCTGTACGGGAGGTATGCCCACTAATGGCTGTCCTGCTTCAACCTTACCCTTGCTGGAATAATTTCTGCCTCGAATTTTTCTGCCGGAAATATCGCCTTGCCATGCCTTCGGGCTCCGCGTTGCGGATACATGACCACCAGCAGCCTTGCCGCTATACGCGATATCACCAAGACGTTTACGTTTAAGATAAGGTGCACCAGTTGATTCAACAATCTCCTGCCTGGGCGATTCGTAATTTCTGGCGCGAAGTTTTTTTCCTGAAATATCGCCTACATAGGCACGCTCTCCTTTTTTCTTTTGGTTCCAGAATCCGGCATAGGGATTAATACTGGTGCTGCGTATATACGGTTTTGATGCAGTAAGCGGAGCCTTTCTTTTCCGCTTTGTACCGGGGGGATTTTCCGCCTGCCGGGGCTGAGGTGATGTGTTCCGTGCATACATCCCTTGTTGTGGAAATACATTCCTTGTCTTTCCCGTGGCCGATTGAATCCTTGGTTTACTAACAGTACTTCCGGTCCATTTCATCGGTACATCACCTCTTGAAGGTGGTTGGGTTTTAGCCACATATGGACCGCGTTGCGGATACACGTTCCGAACACTTCCTGATGCAGACCGAACGGAAGGTTTTCGTACGGTACTTCCTCTCCAGCTAATGGGCGCATCACCACTTTGCGGTGGCCTGGTTTTAGCTACATAAGGCCCACGTTGTGGGAAAGTGTTCTTAGTTGTTCCTGTTGCTGTACGAACGTTAGACCGCGCAATGCTGCCCGTCCATTTTTTAGGAGAGTCACCTCTTGGAGGTGGTGAAGTTTTGGCAACATATGGTCCCTTTTGTGGATACACATTGCTTGCTCTGCCGGAGGTAGAACGAATTTTAGTTTGTGCTGACGCCCCGGTTCGTATCCGTTTTCCAGGATCATCACGTTGTGGCGGACTGGAAGATCTCACATAGGGACCTCGCTGTGGATAAACATTGCGAGACTGGCCTGATGTTGATCGTGGCTTAACACGTGTACCCGGTACAGGGGATACTTTGGTTTGAGCGTCATCACTTTGTGAAGGGCTTCTCGTAACTGTTCGTCCACGTTGTGGAAAAACATTTTTGTTCTGTTTTGTTTGTGAACGCTCAGAAGGAATTTTTCGGCCAGTTATATCTCCTCTCCATGCACGCTCTCTATCACCGGAACTTCTGGCTCCGCTGGAGGCCTTTGTTTTCCCTTTTGTCTGCACACGTTTATCTCCTCCAGATTTACTCTTCTTGGCTTTTTTCGACTTGTTACCAAACCGGGTTTCGCGGGTTGATTTATCTGGCTGATCGCCCTTTGTATTCTGAGCGTAGGCGGGTATCAGAAATATAATAAAGAGTAGGGCAAGGCTTAGTTGAATAAACAAGCCCTTTGGGTAAAGGATAATATGGTGTCGGTCAGATCGCAAAAATTTTGCTGCTCAATCGGCTAAGGTAGTAAAAATCAGGCATTAGCATTTAATTTCAGGCTTATGCATAACTATTTCACCCCCATTGACTTCGGTATCCGGCAGGGTTAAAACGCCAGTAGCTCCTCAATCTTGCCCTTAATTCTGCCTTTTGGAAGAAAGTTCTGCTCCAGTGTTGTGGCAAAGGGAATCGGTGTATCCAAACTCGCTACTCGCGTAACCGGTGCATCCAGGTAAGTAAAGCAATGCTCATTGATCCAGGCGCTGATTTCAGCACCGATACCGCCCGTAAGTGTATCTTCATGCACTATCAATACACGATTGGTTTTCTTCACGGTTTGCTCCACGGCTGCTTTATCCCATGGGAGTAAGGTGCGGAGATCTAAAACATCGGCCTGCACTTCAGACATGGAATCGAGAATTTCATTTACCCAATGCACACCCATGCCGTAGGTAATGATGGAAAGGTCATAGCCTTCGCGTACCAGATTGGCTTTCCCTATCTCGATTGTGTAATACTCATCCGGTACCATCTCTTTTACTGATCGGTACAACACTTTATGTTCAAAATACAATATCGGGTTAGGGTCTTCAAACGAGGCGCACAATAATCCCTTTGCATCATACGGATTGGAGGGATAAACAATCTTTAACCCAGGTGTTTTAAAAAACCATGCTTCATTACTTTGCGAGTGAAACGGACCGGCAGCCGTGCCCGCACCGGTTGGCATGCGTACCACAACATCGGCTTGTTGCCCCCACCGCCAATGGGCCTTTGCCAGGTTATTAACGATTTGTGTAATGCCCTCTGAAACGAAGTCAGCAAATTGCATTTCCACCATGGCCTTCATGCCTTTAATCGAAAGGCCAAGACCAGCACCAAGAATGGCTGACTCACAGATAGGTGTATTGCGAACCCGCTCTTTTCCAAAGCGTGATACAAAGCCATCGGTAATTTTAAACACACCTCCATATTCGGCAATGTCTTGTCCCATCAACACCAGGTTTGGAAAACGCTCCATGCTTTGACGCAGACCATCGCTGATAGCATCAATAAATCGCTTTTCGGATGTGGCACCCGATGCCACTGTCCTAACGGCAGAAGTAACGGGAGCATATACATCCTGAAGTTCCTGTTCGGTTTCGGCAACCGGATGTGTTTCCTGAAAGGCAGCATCTAATCCGGCATCAATTTCCTTTTTGATGTTCTTCCGGATAGTATCAATTTGTTTCTGATCGAGGATTCCTTCGGCTAAAAGAAATTTTTCATAATTCTCCACCGGGTCTTTTGCTGCCCACTCTTCCATTAATTCTTTAGGAACATACTTTGTGCCCGAAGCTTCTTCATGTCCGCGCATACGAAAAGTAATGCACTCCAGTAAAACCGGCCGGGGATTTTTACGGATATCTTCTGCAATCTTTTTTACGGTAGTGTAAACTTCAAGAATATTATTCCCATCTATCTGAACACCTTCAATACCATACCCTATGGCCTTATCAATAAATGCAGCACACCTGAACTGCTCACGGCTTGGTGTAGATAGACCATAGCCATTATTTTCGATTACAAAAATCACCGGAAGATCCCACACAGCGGCTACATTAACCGCTTCGTGAAAATCACCTTCGCTTGTACCGCCATCACCATTGAACACTGCGGTTACTTTATTTTCCTTTTTCAGTTTGCTGGCAAGTGCAATTCCATCGGCTACTCCGTTTTGCGGACCGAGGTGGGAAATCATGCCAACTATATGATGTTCGTTTGTGCCAAAATGGAAGGAGCGATCTCGTCCCTTGGTATAGCCCATCATCGTTCCCTGCCACTGTGCAAAAAGCCTTTCGAAAGGCATATTGCGTGATGTAAACACCCCAAGGTTTCTGTGCATGGGCAGTATATACTCATCTTGCTCCAGTGCTTCGGTTAGCCCAACGGCAATAGCCTCCTGACCAATACCACTGAACCATTTACTGATTTTACTTTGCCGTAACAGAATAAGCATTTTTTCCTCAATCAAACGGGGCCGAACAATGGCCTGGTAGAGGTGCTTAAGGTGATCAGTAGAGAGTTCGCTTCTGTTGAAATTCATACCTGGATGTAAAGTCAGGTAAAGGTAATGGAGTTTTTGAGCGATTTCTCAGGCCTGATTAACAAATTAGTTTTCAGTACTTTTGAACCGTATGATTTCGTATTCTGAATTTACCCTGGATAATGGACTTCGTGTAATCGTTCATGAAGACCCTACCGTTCAAATTGCCGTCATGAATATTTTATATGATGTCGGTTCACGTGATGAACAAGAAAACAAAACCGGTTTCGCGCATTTATTCGAACACCTCATGTTTGGCGGCTCGGTAAATATACCCAACTATGATGAACCCTTACAGCTTGTTGGCGGAGAGAACAATGCCTTTACCAACACGGATATTACCAATTATTACTTAACCGTTCCTGCTACCAACATTGAAACCGGTTTCTGGCTGGAAAGTGACCGTATGCTGAGTTTATCGTTTGATCCTAATGTGCTGGAAGTACAACGTAAG
>CAZCRJ010000018.1:0-8795 GCA_964501015.1 uncultured Roseivirgaceae bacterium
GTGCAAAGCGTATACCCGAACCTAGTAAGGCAAGTCCAAACATTACAAGCATGAGTAACAACAACATCCGGCTTACACCAACAATACCTTTTGTTTTGTAGATCAGCATGGAAACCGCCATCAGCATAATACCAAAACCTGTAAGAATGCCAGGAATATACCCGGCAAGGAATAATGCCGTAATCGATACTCCACCACTCGCCAGACTGTAAACAATAAGAATATTGGATGGCGGAATGCTCAATCCAGTTGTAGCCGAAGTGATGTTAACCGCGGCACTGTAATTTTCATCATAGCCTTCTTTCTTCATGGCCGGGCCCATGATGCTACCAATAGCGGATGCCGAAGCTGCAGCCGATCCGGAAATTGCACCGAACAACATGTTCGCCACCACATTCACAAAGGCCAAACCTCCAGGTAAGCCACCCACCAGCACACGGGCGAAATCTATTAACCTTCGGGCGATGCCTCCGCTGTTCATGATGTTTCCTGCCAGAATGAAAAACGGAATCGCTAATAAGGTAAAACTATCCAACCCGGTGGCCATGCGGTGTGCAAACGTAGTAAAGGCTGAAATAGAATCAATAGACACCAGCATGGTTAAAATTCCGGAGATGCCTATACTATACGCGATGGGCACACCAATTACCAGGAGAACCAGGAAGCTAATAACAAGTACGAGTATTCCGGTATAATCCATAGCAATCAGGCTAAGCTTCTGTTATGAAATAATTTCTTTGTATTGTCAAGGGTATAAAACAACACAATCAACCCCGACAACGGAAGCACCAGATAAATATAACCCAGTGGTATTCGTAAGGCAGCTGAGTTCACGTTAAGGTAAAATCGTGTGTAGACCAACCATGCTCCGCCCAAAATCAACACGAATAAGGCAAACACAGCAATCAAGATATGAATGATCATCTTGAGTATGCGCTGTCTTTTTTCGCTGGACCGCTGAAGCAGCATATCAATGGCGAGGTGCTCATTCTTTCCCGTTACATAGGCCGAACCCAATAACCCTACCCAGATTAACAGGAATCCGGCCAGTTCATCCGTAAACGAACTGGGCGCTGTTAATACATACCGGCTGGTAACCTGCCAGAGCACATCAATTACCAGCAGACTCATCAGCGTTACCAGTGTCCACTCCAGAAATTTATCCAATTGTTCTCTGAACCTCATGAGCAAATTATTGAACGGCTTTAATGCGTTGAATTAACGAATAGATCTCCGGCTCCGACTTATACGACTCATATAATTCTTGAACACGTTCTTCAAAAGGTCCCTTATCGGGATAATTAATGGTTACCCCTGCTTCAATTACTTTTTCCAAAGCCTCCGCTTCCGACTCGGCCCAGTATTTTCGTTCCACATCAACGGATTCCTTAATGGCCTCGCTGAGCCATTTCTTTTCTTCATCCGTTAATTTATTCCAGACCTTTGTGCTGATGATCAATACATCCGGCACCATGGTGTGCTCGTTGATGGAATAAAACTTACACACTTCATAATGGCGTGAGGTATAAAAGCTAGGAGGATTATTTTCTGCGCCATCTACTACCCCGCTTTGCAATGCAGTATACAATTCACCCCACGATACCGGTGTGGGCGATCCGCCCATGGCCGTAACCAGTTGCATGGCGGTTTGACTTTTCATGACACGGATTTTCAAACCGGAAAGATCCTGGGGTGTTTCAACCGGCTTTTTCAGTGTATAAAAACTCCGGCTTCCGGCATCATAAAAACACAACCCTTTAATCCAAAACTTCTCAGTGCTGTTTAAGAACTCCTCCCCAATTTCACCATCCAATACAGCAAAAGAATGCTCCTTCGACCGGAAGATATAGGGCAAGCCCAATACTTTATAGTTATCGGTAAACCCTTCAAGTATAGCAGCTGAAACTTTGGTCATGGCAAGGCTGCCAATCTGCAATAACTCTACACATTGCTGCTCGGAACCGAGTTGTTCACTCGGATAAATCTGTACTTCCAGTTTTCCGTCTGAGTTTTCAGCAACACGTTCCGCCATAAACTCCATGGCCCGATGCACCGGGTGACTGGGGTCCAATCCATGCGCAAGCTTTAACACGGTATGCTCCTTGGTAGCACAGCCGTTCAGCAGCACAAGGCCTGTCAGTATAAATGTGTGCAGATGGTTTAGTTTACCCATTAGTTAAAGTGAATGACAAATTACTCATTCGTTGTCATTTCCTGAATTTAGAAATCAGGTTCAGTCCATTCCGTGATTGTGCTTCAATGCCCGCCAGATCAAAACTTCCGTCAGCATTTTTCAGCATCAGTTTAGAACCCATGCCTACGCATACGACACCCGCCTTGAACCATGATGATAAACTTTCTTCTGTTGGTTCAACACCGCCTGTTGGCATTAGTTGCAATCCTGGAACTACCGGCAACACGGAGGAAACAAAATCAGGACCCAGAACAGAACCCGGAAAAAGTTTAATCACATATGCACCCAATTCCTTTGCCGTCACAATTTCTGTTAAGGTGGCGCAACCGGGTATCCAAAGCATGTTATGTTCTTTGCACACATGGGCCATCTCAGCCTTAAGAATTGGCGATACAATAAAATGTGCACCAGCATCAATAAATTTCTTTGCTGTTGAACCATCCAGTATTGTTCCGATACCCAGCAATAAATCGGGGTATTGTTCTACGTGTTTAAGCAACGCACTAAATACATCGAAGGCATTACCGCCACGGTTGGTGAATTCAAAAACCCGCACACCACCACGGTAGCAGGCATCCACTACGGATTTAGCCACATCAATATCCGCATGATAGAAAACCGGAATCATGCCCGAGGAGCGCATGATTCCTACAATGGATTCAGGAGTATAGTTTGCCATATGTGTTCGTTATCTTGACACTCTTCCAGAGGCATCACCTTTCATTAATTTTTCAACTTCTTCTACCGTAACCAGGTTAAAGTCGCCTTTAATGGTGTGCTTGAGGCACGAAGCTGCCACTGCAAAGTTCAGGGCTTTCTGATCATCGTTCGGATACTTGATTAATCCGCAGATTAACCCCCCCATAAACGAATCACCACCTCCAACGCGATCAACTATGTGTGTGATCTGGTAGGTTGGCGCTTCAAACAACTTCTTCCCATCCCACAAAACGCCCGACCATGAATTATGGCTTGCGCTGATTGATCCCCGAAGGGTAATGATAACTTTTTTCGCTTTCGGGAATTTTGCCATCAACTGCTTTCCAACCGATTCATACGCTGCGCCTTCCACATGTCCGGAAGTTACATCCACACCTTCAGGCTTGATACCAAATACCATGTCGGCATCTTCTTCATTCCCTAAGATGATATCGCAATGACTTACCAGGCCTTCCATTACTTCGCTTGCACCCTTTCCCCACTTCCATAATTTATTTCTGAAGTTAAGATCGGTAGAAACCGTGATGCCCAATCGTGATGCAGCTTCGCATGCTTCTTTGCAAACATCTGCTGCTCCTTCAGACACAGCCGGTGTAATTCCAGTCCAATGAAACCAGGTAACACCTTTAAAAACGTTATCCCAGTCAATTGTTCCTTTCTTTAGTTTGGCAAACGAACTGTTGGCACGGTCGTAAATTACTTTACTGCCCCGGCTTACTGCTCCTGACTCTAAAAAATATATTCCAACGCGTTCTCCGCTGCGGGCAATACAAGAAGTGTCAACATTGCGGGCACGTAACGATGCAATCGCTGCATCGCCAATGTCATTGTTCGGTAAGGCAGTTACAAAACATGCGTCAATGCCATAATTGGCAAGCGACACCGCAACGTTTGCTTCGCCTCCGCCATAGGTGGCTTCAAATTCTGTGGCCTGTGAAAACCGGAGATAGCCAGGCGTTGCAAGCCTGAGCATGATCTCACCAAATGTTACAACTTTACTCATGGGATTTGTATTTTATGCTAAAAACTAATTTCATTTTAAACTCCTGAATAGGCTGTAAATCCTCCATCAACAGGAACTACTGTTCCGGTAACAAATGAAGAAGCATCGGAACACAGCCACAGCAGAGTACCGATTAATTCTTCCGGTTTTCCAAACCGTCCAAAAGGTGTTTTGTTGATTGCTTTCTGACCACGAACCGTTAGCGAACCATCCGCATTCATCAGCAATGCTCTATTTTGATCGGCCAGCATAAACCCGGGTGCAATGGCATTTACGCGAATTCCCTCACCGTATTTCTGGGCCATCTCTACGGCCATCCATTGTGTGAAGTTCGCAATGGCTGCTTTTGCGTTGGAGTACGCTCCCACCTGAGTAAGCGGCAAATAGGAAGCAACGGAAGCTATGTTTACTATTACTCCACTTTTCTGTTTCACAAAATCATATCCGATTATTTTCGAGGGGATTACCGTTCCTAATAAATTAAGATCAAGAACTTTGCTAAAGCCTTCAACATTAAAATCTGACCAATTCATGGAAGGTTTATGCACACCTTCGGGCATATTTCCGCCAGCGGCATTTACTAAAATATGGACAGTACCGAACTCCTTATGTACAAGATTAAGGGCAGCTTGTACCTGTTCTTCGTGTAGTACATCAGCTGAAACGGCCATTGCCTTACCCCCCTTATTTTTAATGGATTCTGCAATCTGTTGCGCAATCTCCTTTCTTCTTCCAAGAATTACCACATTGGCCCCGGCCATTGCCAGACCGTTAGCCATTACTGACCCCAAAACCCCCGTGGCTCCAGTAATAATGGCGGTTTTCCCTTGAAGGCTAAAGAGCTCAAAAACAGGGCTTTTACTGGAATCTGTGTGGGATTTTTTCACGTTATAATTTTTATTCTGTGATTTATCCGTAAATTGTGCAATCGATTGCGCAATTTAATGGTTTTATGGAAATGTCAAACAAGTTCTTGAAAATACATCCGTCCGATAATGTGCTGGTGGCCTTAGTCGACCTCGAGGCAAACGAGCAAATTCAACACAACGGAACCACCTTTACCCTACCGCAGGCTATTCCAGCCAAGCATAAATTTTCCATTCAGGCTCTTCAGCCCAATGATGAGGTTAAAATGTATGGCATACTTGTAGGAAAGGCGCTTAACGCCATACCTGCTGGCGGTGTAATTACTACACAAAATGTAAAGCATGAGGCCTCCTCTTTTTCAGGAAAATCACACGCTGTTTCCTGGAACGCACCTGATGTTTCGCGATGGAAAGACAGAACTTTTGATGGGTACCATCGCCCGGACGGACAAGTAGGTGTAGCCAATTATTGGCTGATCATACCACTGGTGTTTTGTGAGAACAGAAATGTTAACGTGATCCGTCATGCCTTTGAAGAAGAACTTGGCTTTTCAAAGAAAGATGCCTACAAGAATTACGTAAAAGAATTAGTGCAACTCTATAAAGAGAATAAAACTGATCAACTGACCAGTCACTCCTTTCATGCTGCCAGCACCAATGGAAAGTCTAGAATTTTTAAAAATATTGATGGCATTAAATTTCTGACACACGAAGGTGGATGCGGAGGAATACGACAAGACTCAGAAGCGTTATGTGCCTTGTTGGCCGGATACATTCACAATCCCAATGTAGCGGGAGCAACTATTCTAAGCTTAGGATGTCAGAATGCACAGATCGATATTCTGAACGATAAAATCAGAAAGCTGAATCCTGATTTTAAAAAGCCCCTGATCATTTTAGAACAACAACGGGAGGGTACTGAACAGGATATGCTGGTGAAAGCAATACAGCAAACATTTATGGCATTAATAGAAGCCGATACGCTGGAACGAAAACCAGCACCGTTAAGTAAATTAAAAATCGGATTGGAGTGTGGTGGCTCGGATGGTTTCTCCGGTATTTCAGCGAACCCGGCCGTGGGACATGTGTCCGATTTGATCGCTGCGTTGGGCGGATCTTCCATATTATCAGAGTTCCCAGAATTGTGTGGTGTGGAGCAGGAATTAATAAACCGCTGTGCAATCAATGATAACGCAGACAAGTTTGTAACCCTGATGCGTGCGTATGCACAATCAGCAGAAGCCGTAGGCTCAGGTTTTGATATGAATCCATCTCCGGGAAACATTAAAGATGGCTTGATTACCGATGCCATGAAATCTGCCGGGGCGGCAAAAAAAGGTGGTACATCACCCGTCATGGATGTTCTTGACTACGGTGAATATGTCTCTCAACCGGGTTTGAATCTATTATGTACACCTGGTAATGATGTAGAAAGTACAACGGCTATGGCCGGTGCCGGAGCATCGATAATTTTATTTACCACAGGACTTGGTACGCCTACCGGAAATCCCATCGCACCGGTTGTAAAGGTTTCATCCAACACCAAATTGGTGGAGAAAATGCCGGACATCATTGATGTGAATGCGGGAACGGTGATTGAAGGAAAGAAATCGATAGATGAAGTTGGTGAAGAACTACTGGAGTATATTATTTCTGTTGCCAGTGGTGAACGAAGGACCAAAGCCATGGAACTGAACCAGGATGATTTCATTCCGTGGAAGCGGGGAGTATCCTTGTAGCGTTGTTTCCGCTTGTCTATTCCGTTAATTCCAAAACAACTACTGAGCCTGGTGGCATGTTAACCTTTAATCCACCTTTTGTTAGTGTTGCGCCTTTAAAAGCTTTGGGGGTAACCTTTGTTGGGGTATCAAAAGTATTATGGTCTTGAATTTTTGTTGACGTTAAAATCCTACCGTTTACTTTGGTGGCTTTGAAACCGTTAATAGTAACATCCACCTCCTGACTATTTATATTATCGATATTGGTCAATGAAACATGTAGTTTACCGGATTGATTTTTGGATGCTGAAACCGAAACCGCCTGAATGCGATTACTTCCTTGCACATAGTCGTTCGAAATAAGTAGACTGGGCACAAGCGTAGCATCCTGATGCACATTATACATTTCCAATACGTGATAGGTAGGGGTAAGAATTATTTTTTCTTTATCTGTAAGAATCACAGCTTGAAGAACATTTACAATTTGTGCGAGGTTCGCCATTCTTACCCTGTCGGCATGGTTATTAAAAATATTCAGGGTAAGGCCTGCAATCATGGCATCGCGAATAGTGTTTTGCTGATATAACTGTCCTCTTCCTTCCGGATCGGTTTCATACCATCCTCCCCACTCATCCACAATCAATGCCACCCGTTTTTGCGGATCATACTTATCCATAATCTCAGAATTCCTTCTGATCATATCCTCCATGCGCAACGCTTGCTGCATGGTTTTGAAATACTCCTCATCGCTAAAGGCTGAAGAAGAACCTTTTTTACTCCAATCAATTACGGAGTAGTGATGAATGGATATTCCTTCAAAACGCCTCGCAGGAATATTTTTCATCAGCGCTTCTGTCCAGGCATAATCAGGTGTGCCTGGACCAACAGCGATCCGGAATAACTTTTCAGTATTACCGTAACTGGTCATGGCGGTAGCATATTGTCTGTAGAGATTTATGTAATGGTCAACTGTCATATCGCCACCACAATCCCATGATTCATTCCCGATTCCCCAATACTTTACATTCCAGGGTTTATCGCGTCCGTTTTGTTCGCGCAGGTCGGTGAGGTAACTCGTGCCATTAGCATGATTGGTGTATTGAACCCATTCAACTGCCTCCTGTACTGAACCACTATTCATGTTCACCGCGAGGTAAGGTTCCGCTCCCAACAATTCACACAAGTTTAAAAATTCATTGGTGCCAAAGCTATTATCCTCCCGTACATTGCCCCACGACATATTTTCAATATGTTTTCGCTCAGCTTTCGGACCAATTGCTTCTTTCCAGTGATAGGTATCTGCAAAACATCCTCCAGGCCATCGAAGGTTGGGGATTTTCAATTCTTTAAGTGCTTTTATAACATCGTTTCGTACACCCTCCGTGTTGGGGATGTTAGTATTCTCTCCTACATAAATTCCATCATAGATGCACCGTCCCAAATGTTCAGCAAAATGCCCGTAAATGTGTCTGCTAATTTGAGTGCTTGCCTGATCAACCTGTAACGTAACTTTGCTTTGTGCATAGGATACAAAAAACAAAATAATTAGGAGAAGCGTAAAGGTTACTTTTTTCATGTTCGTCACATATTATTGGTGATACAATCGGCTAAAAACCACAATAGAGAAACAGGGTCAGATAAATCTGTTGATCAGATTTTCCAAATACTCCTGCTTTCCACTGATGATTTCAGGTTCGCCATTTTTCAATGCATCGGCATGAAGATTTTCCAACAAAAGTTTTCCTTGTTCAAACTGCTTTCCCTTGCCTGAATCAAAACTCGAATAGCGTTGCTTACGAATAGCTTTATACTCACCATCATCCAGGATAGCTTGGGCCGTGAGCAATGCACGTGCAAACGTGTCCATTCCACCAATGTGTGCGTGAACAATATCTTCCAAATCGGTAGAATTCCTTCTGGTCTTGGCATCAAAGTTTATTCCTCCAGTTTTAAAACCACCTGCCTCTAAAACAACCAACATCGCTTCGGTAAGCTCTGTAATATTATTGGGGAACTGATCAGTATCCCATCCGTTTTGATAATCTCCGCGGTTTGCATCCATACTTCCCATTACACCTGCATCGGCTGCCACCTGTAATTCGTGTTGAAAAGTATGCAACGCCAGGGTGGCGTGATTGACTTCAATGTTCAGTTTAAAATCATCCATCAGATCAAACTCGCGCAGAAAAGAAATCACCGTAGCCGAATCAAAATCATATTGATGCTTGGATGGCTCCATTGGCTTAGGTTCGATGAGGAAGGTGCCTTTAAAACCATTTTTTCTTCCATAATCG